>CAYRVZ010000147.1:0-1417 GCA_964427815.1 uncultured Saprospiraceae bacterium
AAATTTTGGATTTAATCGAAAATATACGAGTCCCCAATGCAGAAGGAGATGGAGATTTAGAGACGCATGTACATTGAATAGATTTCTGTTGGCGGCAAGGTTACTTCCTTATTCTAATCGTTTTAGGTTGCTTTTCTTTTTCTACGAGCAGCCTGACGCAAAGATTTATTTTCTAACTTTTTAATGGTTTTATAATGCAGTAAATCCGTTTTTATTTTGATAAATTCCATCATGGCCGGAAAGTCATTTTGTGTAATGATGCGACTATTTCGATTTGGAAAAATAGCTTGAAAAGGAAACTTTCTGTTCAAGTCAAACTGTAATTCATACATAGAAGACAAAGTACTATCATAAAAAGATGGGGAATGAATAGGGACTAAATCCTCGTTAGTATTATGAATACTCCATGGCATAAGCGTAAGCGCTGATGTAATATATCTTTTTAATAAAATCTTTTTTGACGGTAGCTTTTTTTCCCTAGTCCACCAGTACCCATTGACTTTTTCCATAGCTGCCAGTGTCTTTTCTCTAGTCGGTACTGCTTCTAAATCAGTAAGCATTTCATTGACTAATTGTGTCATTGATAATTCGAAAGGTTCATCTTTTTGTAATGCTTGGATTCCCATGTTCGCGCCCAATAAATTAGAATATTGATCCTCTGGCGAAAAAGCAGAATATCTTTCGGGAATAAGGGGAATAAGGGAAGTTCCAAACCAAGTTCCTATTTCGTGCCAATTGGACAAATCATAGGCAATCTGTCCTGCAAGTAAAACAGCCTGTTTCTTAGTAATGTCGCTAGGAATATTCAAGGTTAATACTTTTTTACCCCCTTCTCTGCCCAGTGGAAAAACAGCTGTATTGCCTTTACTCTGGATAATTTGTCTATGCAAAAATGCCGTCCAATCTGCAATATCTCTTAGATGTCCCAAATCCACAAAGCCCCCTCTTTTGGTATAGATGATGCCATTGCCTTCTTGTTTGTTCCCTAAATAAACGTGACTCCCGATTTGGGATACATCGGTCACATCAGTCATCTTCTTAAATGGAATTAAAGCGACCCCCAAGTCTGACCCAAAAGCACAGCAAGTCCGAATAATTTTTGGCGGGAATTTCTTTATCTTTTCCTCCATTTGCAGCGGAGTCCTTCCGGCAAAATTTAAAAGGAGCAACAGACTAGTGAAGAATAGGAACTTTTTCATAAAAAGATGGCTTTGTGGTTGATACAAATATACCTGTAAAACGGCAAAGAACCTAGAAAAGTACCTTTATTTACTCATATTGTGCTTTATTCAGCCTTTATTTTCAATGGCAAGCAGCATAAAATACATTTTAAGTATTCTATCATTATTACCATACAACACCAACCCCTCCACCCCCCAACTAAAACAACTACTAGCACCCCCCAACAAGCACCCAC
>CAYRVZ010000147.1:1427-7297 GCA_964427815.1 uncultured Saprospiraceae bacterium
TATCATTATTATTATTATATAACACCAACTCCTTTATTTTGGAACTAAAAGAACTAATAGTAGGCTGCAAGAAGGAAGAACCTCGTTCTCAGCGTGCTTTATTTGACCAATTTTCTGGTCGAATGATGACTTTATGCCTAAGGTATTGTAGTTTTCAGAAACAAGATGCTGAGGATGTTTTACAGGAGGGTTTTATACGGATATTCGATAAAATCCACCTGTACAAAGACTTCGGGTCTTTTGAAGGTTGGATGAAACGGATTTTTATCAATATAGCCTTACGGAAAAGAGAAAAAGAACAGAAACGTTTTTTGATTACCCTCAATCCCAATAATGTTCCAGACATTGCCCAATTGCCCGATTTTATTCACCAATTAGAAACAGAAGAGATTCTAGACCTCATTGCACTTTTGCCGAAAGGCTACCGATTAGTCTTTAATCTATTTGTTATAGATGGCTATTCACATAATGAAATTTCGACTTTATTAGGTATTACCGCATCTACTTCTCGTTCACAATTAACAAAGGCTAAACAAATGTTGCGTAAAGAAATTTTACAAAACATGCCTTCGTCCGAAAATAATAAAAGAGTCTAGTATTATGAAAAATACTTTTTCAGATAAAATTAATCAATTTGAATCCCCTGTCTCAGAAGGTATTTTTGAGCAGATAATGCATAGAAGGCAGCCTGTAGGTACCCCTGCGTGGTTGTATTGGACTATCATCCTAACCACATTTACGATTGTCCTAATTTTGACCAACTTGCCCGCTTCACAGGATCCATCCCTTACGGCCCAAACGGATTCTTATGATAACAATGCTAGAAAAATCCAAGCGCCTATCGTGGCTAGTACGCGCAACTTGGCGACTCAGGGAAAAGTAAATAGTAAAGAAAGCCTTGCCAGAGAAAAACTGCAGGTCTATGAATCAACAGCCCAATCAAACTTGGAGGAGGCAGCGAATGCCCCTCTTAAAACGTTGAGTAATAAATCAGTAGTTTCTAAAGGGACTGCTACCCCTCAAAAAAAATTGAATTCCAAGACAAAGGCGCTACGAGTCCCTTCTCAGTTAGCGTCTTTGTCAACTTTTAATCCAAATAGTAACCCTTCAACTATTTCGGGCATCCTATTTACAGAAGGGCAAAATAGTAGAGGTCTCGAAAATAAACAAAATATCGTAAAAAACAAGGCCATCCCAACCCTGCCGATTTTACAAAACGATATAGAATGGCAACCCAAAATAGCCATTGAGAGACCTAGTGATTGCTATTCCTTCAACGGGACAATGGAGCAAATCTCATTGTTTTCAGATTTATTAGTTTCCCCAGATTACATCACCCCTTCCTTTGAGGCAAAATCTAAGGAATATCGGAATTACATTCGCCAGCGAAAAGAAACAGAAGATTATCAGCTTTCCTATTCTACCCAGATTGGTTTAGGTGTCCAAACCAAAAGAGGACTCGTGTTTAAAGTAGGTGCGAACTATAGCCGTTATAACACTCGTTTCCACAAGTCCAATCCGAGTTTCAAAAAGATTATCATTGAACAAATTTTTGATAATAATGGTGACTTTGTACGAGAAGATACCCTTACGGAAATAGGAACCCTCGATATTCAGCATTTTAATAAGCAAGAATTCATCGGTATTCCGTTGACGGTTGGATACATGACCGCTAATCAAAAACTGAATATTGGTTTCAATCTAGGTGTCCAATTTAATATTAGGATGTCAACTAAAGGACGGATTATTGGAAGTGACGAACAAGTTAGCAAGATGCTCATTTCTAGTATAAATCCGAATCCAGTGTACAAAGAGAAAATTGGATTGCAAGGAATTGCAAACTTTGTACTGGCTTATGGACTAACCAGCAAGTTCGATTTAATTCTGTCGCCACATGTTAAGTTTATGCCCAAAAGTATCACTCAAGAAACTTATCCCCTAAGGGAAAATTTAATGACCGCAGGTATTTGGGTGGGTGGTAGATTGCATTTTTAGGCTGCAAAAAGGCGGAAGACCATTTTGCACGTCTAATACTATTTATGGGTGGTTAGCGTTATGCTTCTTGCGGTCCTAAAATCAAGGCATACTCTAAATTTGGAATAAACATGGTTCCCAATGCGCGTTCATTGCTTCCTGCGGTCGCGTTCATTGTTTCCAGTTGTAAAACATTTAGCTGAATGAATAAGCCGTTTTTATTCTTGATTACGTTGCTTTTCCTGCCTTATGGAAAAAACCTTTTTGCACAACAAGAATACTCGAAATTAGAGCTAAGACTCATCAAAACCATACAAGAAGATAGTCAATTGGAAACTACATTTGTGCCTAATATTTTAGTCTATTATCAGGCTGACGGTACAGAAGGTATGATTCACTTATCTACAAACAATAACTTTAATCAAGACATTCAAAGGAACTTACCGATTCCCTTGGGGGATGTTTCACAGGCTTGGACTGCTCACCAAATACTCAACTTAGTAGAAGAAGGAAATCTTTCTATCGCAGCGGACGTGAGCCTATTTTTGCCGCAAGGCTATAGACAAGATACTACGATTACCATCAAATCCCTGTTAGTTCATCAAGCTGGCTTATCCAAAATTCCTAATAATTTTGGTCGTTATGAAACGGATAGTCAGCATCCATATCAATTCTACACGGACACTGCGCTGTTACAATACTTTACTCATCAAGACTTAAAAAGCAAGTTAGGCAAGTATCAATATTCACTTACGGGATATGCTATTTTACAGTATCTACTTACGCAAAAAGGAGTCACTATGCCCAGTTTTCCCAAAAGCTTCAATCAAGGATATAAAGATGGCAAACCCATTAAGCCCATTAACTATTATAATTTCAGTGGCGCAAAAGGAATTGCCCTTTCTCCAGACTCGTTATACCAATTAATTAAAAAAATTAAAGCTACCTCAGCTGCTTACCCTTTCTACCCTACTGGCATTCAAAAACAGACTAATTCTAGTTATGGCTTCCATGTTTTACAACGTAAGAAGAAAGAAATTGCTATTCTAAAAAGCGCAAGTGATGGTTTTACCCTTATGGCTGCTTTCGATAGGCAGGCAGACAGGATTTTGCTTATTATTGCGAATGCGCAGGATCATACCGGTGGGTTGTATGGGGCTGTTTCTTGGTTTTTCAAGTAAGCCCTTACGATACGTCCCAAGCGCATGCCCTGATTGTATGCCTCAGAACGCAATGTACTTGTCCCCCACTGACAGGGTCAAATTTGGTAAAGTCCCAAAAAAAGGACAAATCTTATTCAAATTTGGGGGTGGAATTGCTCACGCCCAACAACAAAGAGAATTAGGTTTACTCATTTTCATCAAACTCCTTACCTGCTGCCTCTACCAAAGCAATGTGAGAGCTCACCATCGAAGCGGTAAACAAAGCAATGTTTTTTATTTCCGTAAGGATAGTCAAGTAAAGCATACTATTTCGGGTGCCTACTTCATGTAATTTAATTCGTTTAATTTGGCGTTTCCGTGCTTTTTTGATAGTTTTCAAAAGCTGTTTTTTGGAGGCAGATAAATCATCTTTTACCGCAGCGCCATTGACAACATTCTTGGCTAATTCAATATAGTTTGATAAGGTCATCGTTAAGTCAGCCAGGTCGATATTCTGAACTTCTATCAACGGCTTATGGCTATTTTCTAGATGCGTGAGCGATGGTTCAAGAAGGTATCGGACACTTTTAGACATTTCACGCAAGTAATCCATCACTTGAACGTAATGAAAACCAGACTCAAGGGAGTCATCTGTGAGCTTATCAATTACTTTGCTGACATTGTGTTTTTTGCCCTTGGCAATTTCATTTAACTCCATAAAGTCGGCATAAATCACTTTTAGGTCCTTCCTATTTTCTATGGTTAAATCTCTCAATCCATTCTTGATCATGACATTATATTCCGAAAGGAAAGAAGCAACCGTAGTTGCACTTTTATTAATCAGTTTGTCACTAGAAATTTTGCCAATCTCCAGGGCCTCTTTGAATAATTTACTCTTCTTCTTCGCTCTCTTTTTGTGCAAAAAGTGTGTCTGGTACAAGAAGAAAACCGCTGCAATCATCACTCCAAAAACAGCATATTTGCCCCCGAAGTAGGTAATACCCACTATGATAAATGCCATTGTAAACGCAAAGAAAGCGGTAAAAAACCAACCGCCTATTACGGTCATTACACCTGCCACACGATACACCGCGCTCTCACGCCCCCAAGCCTTATCCGATAAGGAAGTACCCATCGCTACCATGAAAGTAACATAGGTAGTTGACAAAGGCAACCCCATGGATGTACCAATAGAAATCAGGATAGCTGCCATCAATATATTGACTGAAGCCCGTAACAAATCAAAGTGTAGCACCTCCTCATCTTGCTTATATCTTTTGGGTTCAAAACTACGCTCGATTGAACGATTAAAACTTTTTGGTAAAAATGAAGATACTCGTCGATGTCCATTGACAAATGACTGTACCACTACTCTAGCAAAAATATTAGTTCCAAAGCGCTCATAGCCTTCTTCTTGCCTTCCTAGGTTCAATTCCGTTTCTGTAACCGATCTAGCCTTCTTTGAGAATCGTAAAGCGAGTACCATCACTAAGCCAGAAGCCAATAGCATCCAGGTTTCTGTAGGTACTTTCTTGGCTAATACTGCCATGGAGAATTCATCAGGCCCTAAACCAGAAGCCACATAATACTGAAAAGAATTATACGCAGCCATGGGGACTCCTATAAAATTCACCAAATCGTTACTGGCAAATGCGGTCGCCAAAGAGAAAGTTCCAACCAATACAATGACTTTCAAAATATTTACCTTGAACATTTGCAATATTAGAAACAAAACAAAAAAGGCAACAAAGGCCAATCCAATGATGGTTAATGCCTCAACTTTAATCATATGTTTCATTTCTTTGGTCATAAACGATGCGCCTTTAACCCCCTTAATCAGAATGAAATAGATAATACCCGTAAAGGATATCGCTCCCCAAATAGCCCCGTACCGCTTTAAAGTCTTTTCATAATTGAAGGTAAAGACAAGCCTTACAAAATACTGGACCAGTGCGCCACCCAACAGGGACACCACCACAGAAAGTAATATCCCAGATATAATGGCCAAAGCCTTTTTGGTGTTGATATAGTCCCCCAGAGACAGGTCTCCTGTATCGTAATAAATCTTAATCAAGGCCATCGCCACAGCAGCCCCTAACAACTCAAAAACAATAGAAACCGTAGTAGAGGTAGGCATCCCAAATGTGTTGAATAGATCCAACAGAATAATATCTGCCAGCATCACCGCCATGAAAATCAGCATTATCTCCGCAAAATAAAAGTGTTCGGGGTGAAATATCCCCTTTCGGGCAACCTCCATCATACCACTCGAAAAAACCGCCCCAAACAAAATCCCTAAGGCTGCAAAAATCATGATGGTGTTAAAGGTTCCTGCTTTTGAACCCAGCGCAGAATTCAAAAAATTTACCGCGTCATTACTCACCCCCACTATCAAATCTGAAAAAGCCAGAATAAATAAAATTCCGACTAGAATCATGTAATACATCTCCATTTTTTATGCTTTTTCGTTTCAGCACGCAATGTACGGTTGATGTGCAGACTAAACAAATATCTCTTCTAAAAAAATTTAAAATTACCTAAAAGTAGGAAGAAAAAGTAATTTTTCGGTTTTTTTTGTGGATAGTTTCTTTGTCCAATATCCAGCAAAACTGTTTAGAAATCTATAAAATATGCGGTTTTTAAGAACAAAAAACCTTTTTTTATAATAGTTCTATTTTTTTTTCTATCTTGCACCTTGTTGTTACACGACCCACTTGAATGCAATTACAAAACAGGTAAACTTCCTCATTTATT
>CAYRVZ010000148.1:0-7283 GCA_964427815.1 uncultured Saprospiraceae bacterium
GTTACATCTTTTTTCCATGATATCGCCCCTAGATTTGTCACACTTCCAAATACATTAATATCATAATTAACTTGATAGCTTGCACCCAAATCTAGTCCAACACCAAAACCTTTATTTCCGAAAGGTCTGTAACTCATATCTCCAAAACTAACCTCATTTGTATTCATATCGATATCCATAAAGTCAGCGGAATGTATCGTGTAGTCTGTCTTAAGGTCTAATGCATAATAGTCACTACTCGTTTTTAATTCGACAAGGTTGCTAGACGTCATCAAGGCCTTTCGTCCAAATAATAAATTGACACGCCCTCCAAAGCTCCATTTATCTACTTTTCGGGCATATCCAAAACCAAGCTTGTCATAAGCAGTGATGGATAGCGAAGGACCGACGGATAAGTTTTGACCGATATAGGCACCATTTCCTTTAAGTAGTAGCTTGGCTCCATCTCCAGTATAGGTCATGGCAGCATTCACATGAGCGCCATAGCTAAAGCTAATAACATTTTCGTCCCAAGCAAGATTGACCCCAATTAAATCCGCATCAAATCCTCCGGAAATAGTATTTTTTGCATCAAATTTTTCTAATCCTTGAGTCCCATTAATGGCATATTTACCTGAACCCATTTTTTTATACACATCGCTAAAGCTTGGTCCCGTGTGCAACATACTAAACCCAATAGAAGGCAGGCTTACCGTCCATTTATTAGTGGGCTGGTAGGCAGGATTAGATTTAGCAGAGTTAACTAGATGATTCATCAAAGGAAGACTCATTTCTTGCTGAGCTTGTAGTTGAAATCCAACAACTAAAAGGACTATTATATTGATTGTTTTTTTCATGATATTTTTTGTAGAGGTTTATTAAGGAAGTACAACTATCTTCAAGCCAGCATTTAACTCAACTCGTTGATTAGCCTTTATTTTGACAGATACTTGACCCGATTCACTTGAAGTAAAAGATGTGGCAAGTTCTACCTTTACGGCTTTTTTGATGCGTTCCCACTGTTCAGGGGAAATCGGAATTTCTTTCTCCCAATTAGTTGATTGTACAGCATCTCCTAAGTGGTCAACTTCCGCTGCATCAATTGCTAGTATTCCATTAGAGGCATCCAAGGAATCTAAAATAATATCGGCATTATCAATAAAATATAGTTGAATCCTAGTGCTTAGTGGGATTTGATTGACTGCTTGTAATTTGATAGCAGCAGATTGTATAAACTCATTTGTAAACTTGACATCAAAACTTTTGACTGCTTTAAAATCATTTACTTTCCCTTCGAATGGAAGCTGTGCTTGAACGGTTAAATCAATCTTACTGTCTTTCGTCATGAAACCTTTATTAGACCCATCAGGTGCAAGGATGTAATTCAAATCATAATTGATATGAGTCGGTTGTTCTCCTGCAGCTTCTACGATAGAAGAATTGTTTTTATCAATCGTAAAATTACTTGATTTGCTATCACCCACTTGAATCATGGTCGGATAATCTAGCGACATTCCATTAGTCATATAATGTCCTTGTAGATCTATGATCTGATTCGTATTCGTATGTATCGAAATATTATTCATTTCTAGTTTACTCGGAACCCCTACTGGGTTATTCACAAAAATCTTAAGGCTAGGGTTTGTAAAAACGACGCTGCCATCAGAGTAGTGGTCAAAGAAATTTATTTGATGTGTACCTAGAGATACAGGAATAGACGTTTTAGCCCAATCCCCATCAATGTAACCCAATGCAGCATCAGTAATACCCATTTTGGCTGTTGTAATGGTGGCATTTGTTCCATTGGCTAACTTAGCATCGTAAATAATACTAAATTCATCGTGAATAGTGGTCATGTTATAACCTGCTAAATCTGTTTCCCATTCCATTCGACTTGGAAAAGAACCATCATAAGCAAGTACAAATGCTGCCTTCGCTGGAATACCATCTTTCATAATATTCGGAAAAGTTACGACTACATTTATATTTTCTGCTATCGTATTATTTTCAAAGTAAACTTTAAGGGTTCCTTCATCAAACTTAGCATTTGCCAACATAACATTATCCAATGCTTCGGTTGTAATATTCGTTTCAGGGCTCAATAACGGTAATTCAAAATCCTTTAAAACGGGCATTGGAATATCCACACTTGTCATTGTTTCATAAACAAATCCCATACTGTTATCAGCAAATACCACCAAAGCCGCACTATCTTGCCCGCTTTCAATTAGATTCGAGAGCGTAGTTTCAGATGTAAATATTGGGAATGCTAGATCCACAGTTTCTCTTTCCACTTGGATGTCTTGTGGGGCAGTACAAGAGGCGCCTATAAGGGCTAGTCCTGCTATCCAAAAAAATAATGTCTTCTTCATTTTCATCGGTTGGTTTTTTGATTTAATTTGAAAGTTAAATTCCCCTATTAAATAAGGGCCAATACATACGGTGTAGTATGTTGTGAAAAGAGTTGTTTCTGAAGATTTGTTGGCAAAGATGTAGCCAGTTTGATATAGTTTTTTTTCAATAATATATATCCGACTATGTAGTAAGCACTTGAGAAAAGTATATTTTTATTCCAAATATGATGATACGGTCGATACGAGCAATTACAATGGATATTTTACCAATGGAATTCAGCGATATCGCTAAAAAAAGACGGCGGTTCCTCATCTGTGTGCATTCCTACACACCAATCGAAATCCAAATAATAATAAACCAATCCACATCTCGTTATGTTAAGTGTTAAATTTAGATTCTTTGCTTCTGTTAAACCAAAATTCATGAAAAAACAAATCGCACTATTTGTTATGATGCTGATGGCAATGGTATCATTTGCGCAAGCCCCTACTTTTAGTATCTCGATAAATAAAGATACCGTATTGATGGGGCATACCCTTAAAGTAGTCTATATATTAAAACAAGCAGAAGCTAAAGGAGGTATTAAAACCCCAGAATTTGACCATTTTAGGATGGTTTCGGGTCCTAGTATTTCGACTTCTGTATCATACATCAATGGGGATATGACTAGAAAATCCTCCTATTCTTATTATTTGAAGGCGGAAAGCCCAGGTTTATGGCGTATTCCTTCTTTAAGGATTGAGACCGAAGAAGGGGAGTTGAGTACAGAAGAAAAGCAAATTGTGGTCTTGCCAAACCCAGATGGTACCATAGAGTCGGGCAAAAGTCACCAAGAGGACTCGGACGTTCCATTTTTTAGAAATTATCCACCTCGTAAAAAGTCCGATAAACGAAAACCTAAACGTAAAGTATATCGTTTATAGGTGATATCCGTAAGGATGTATATATTTGCATAAATGTATTTCCAGCATGAACCGATTTTTACCAATTTTAATCTTTATCTTTTTTGCGCAAGCACTAAATGGGCAAAGCATCATCGCCAAAACAGCTCAAAACTCAGTTGCCTTGGGGCAGGTGTTTGATGTGAGCTTTGAACTGAATGGATTGAGTACCCAAGCATTTGTGCCTCCTAGATTCAAAGGGGTACAAATAGTTGGAACTAGTGAGCAATACGCTTCTTCTATTTCAAACGGAAAAATAATCACTAAAAATGTACTGGTGTATTCGCTTAAAGCATTAAATGAAGGTATCGTTACCATCCCTTCGGCAACAGCTATGGTTAATGATGAACACATTGTTTCTAAACCTTTGCAGATAAAGGTAGGGCCTGCAGTAGCGAAAAAAAATATAGCCACGTCAAGCGACTTGTTTTTGGAGGTAGGTGTTTCGACAGAGGATGTATATCCAGGAAGCCAAATAGTCGTGGATTATGTTTTACACTCTAAGTTGGAGGTGACCCAAATGAAGTTAATTGGGGAGGATGATTATAAAACGTTTATTTTTCATAATCTAACGGAACACATTCCTGCCTACGAAACGACCATCAATGGGGCGCGATATGAAAGTCGAGTGATCAGAAGAGTCGCCTTGTATCCAACTCAGGCGGGTTTAGTGAAAATCGAACCTTTGCTGATTGAAGTATTTTATCAGTCCAATACTGGCGGGATATGGGGGCAAGTATTTGCTTCTTTATCTCGAAAAAGCAAACGGGTCAAGTCCAAAGGAATAGAAATCAAAACCCATTCATTTCCAAAACCCATTCCCAGTAATTTTTCGGGTGCATCGGGTAAGATTAAAATGACCGCATCTTTGAGTGATGTTGCGATTACAACAGATGATGCCGTTAGTTTGAGAATTGAATTGGTAGGGTCTAGTAATCCAACGGAGATTAAGGCTCCTGTTTTAGAACTGCCAATAGACTTAACTACTTACCCGCCGATGGTCATTGAAGATACTATTATCGAAGAGAATGGTCATTTCACCTTTAAGAAGACTTTTGAATACTTACTGCAACCTCAGGCCGCCAAGGATTTTTACATCTTAGCGAAGACCTCTTATTTTGATGTAACGGATAAAACTTATAAGGAAGTCAAAACAGAGCGTCTGACCTTAGCGGTACAGTCTGGTAAGGTGGTAGTGGAAGGGGGATTAGTGGAAGAGGATACACAATTCTCATTTTGGTTGTGGGGACTTTTAGGGGTGTTTTTCATTGGGTTAGTTGGGTGGGTCTTGCGACAAAAAGCAGTCAATAAAAATAGCAAGGTTAACCACATAAAGCAGCCTACGGTTATTAAGAAAAAAAATCCAAAGTCCAAAGAGGAGTTGCGAAAAATGGAAAAGGTAAAGGAAGAAGTAACAAAAAAAAGGTATTTCACTGTCAGTCAATCTAGTACAGGTAAGCCATTTTTAAAAGAAGTGTTGAGAGAAACGACTAGATTTTTTGAAGATAAGCTGGGTATTGCTCCTGGCCAGTTTAATAAAGAAGTTGCCTTTAAATTAATTGAGGAAAAGGGAATTGATTCCATAGATTTGAACGCGTTAAAAGCTTGGTGGGCACAAATGGAGTCGGCCATCTATGCCAATATGCCGTTGCCTTACGAGGAGGCAGAGGCATTGGTGGTGATTAAGAAAATTGTTGCTCGAATTTGAGTGGTGTGGAAGGTTGGTATGTCTATTTTAGGTGAATGGTGAGCAACCACAATGCTAGAAATAGGATCACATTTCAAATCTGTGTAGTTGTCTAAAAAAACGCTACCTTCGTTGTTATAATTAGTCTAAAATTCAATAAATGAGATACCTCTTTTTTGTCTTAGGTTTAGGATTGTTCTTGTCTATTCTTTTTTCTAATTGCTCGAAAGAGGTATTTGAAACAGGAAACGTGACTTTGGATTTTTCTAAGGATACGTTGCAGTTTGATACCGTTTTTACGCAAGTAGGATCAGCCACTCGTTCTTTTAAAATCTATAACACCTTGTCGAAATCTGTCAAAATCAGTAAAATCTATATGGAGGCCGGCAATGATACTAAATTTAATATCAATGTCGATGGTATACCTGGAGGAGTGGTAAGAAATGTCGAAATTGGTCCCAATGATAGTATTTATGTTTTTGCAGAAGTGACCATAGATCCGGATCTACCCCTTTCAGAAAGTCCTTTTGTCTTGCAAGAAAATCTAATTATTGAAACGAATGGGCGAACACAATCTGTTGTACTAGAAGCTTGGGGACAAAATGCAAACTATATTCCGTCTAAAGACGGGGCTGGTGGAGGGGTGTTGTTTGCCTGTAATATGGGTACCGAAACATGGGATGATCCCCGCCCGTATGTCATCTATGGCATCTTATTAATTGAAGATTGTACCTTGAAGTTGCCCCCAGGTACACATGTATATGTGCATGGTGGGGTTGCGCTAAATACACAAGATACGCTCGTATATAGTGATGGATTAATCCTCGTTGGAGAAAACGGACGCTTGTCAATGGAGGGAACACCCGATAATCCAGTCGTTATCAAAGGAGATAGGTTAGAAGAAGAATTTATGGACGTGGCAGGGCAATGGAGTGGTATTCGTTATCTGACGGGCAGCTTGCCTTCAAGTATAAGTCATACGGAATTGAGTGAGGCTATCGTTGCGATACGAGTGGATTCGGCCGCACAAGTTACGTTGAATAAAGTTAGTATTAGAAATACTTCGAGCTCGGCTATCATAGGCGTAGGGGGTAAAATAAAAGCAACGAATTGTTTATTGGCCGATAATGGCGGTTATGGTTTGCAGCTAGAATATGGAGGGGATTATGAGTTTGATTATTGCACAGTGGCGAATTATGGCAATCAAGCTTCTGCCATAAAAATTAGTAATACGATCTGTCTTAAAGCGGATTGCTCGGTGTATATTGATAATTCGATGAAGGTTGTTATTCGTAATTCTATTTTGTATGGTTCTCAGAAAGATGAGGTAGAATTATTTGATTGGACAGGTAGTGCTGCTTTTGATTACCAAATGACGAATTGCCTAGTCAAAGTTAAAGAATTGACGAAAGAAAATTTTTATCCCGATTTTTTTGAGCATTGCAATCCTTGCATTAATGGGGAGGTTAGTGATAATGTTTTTAAGGAGGTCGATGAGCAAGATTATCAATTAGATACCTTGTCCATTGCAGAAAAACAAGCGGCTCCTATTCCCAGTATTATGGATGATATCATAGGATCAATGCGAGATAGTGAATTCCCAGATATTGGGTGCTATGAATTTTTGTATTAGTTCAATTTGTCCTTCGGACGTTGATTTGCCTTCGGCGTTCAATTTGTCCTTCGGACGTTCAAATGCCTTCGGCGTTCATTTGTCCTTCGGACGTTGATTTGCCTTCGGCGTTCATTTTGTCCTTCGGACGTTTAGATGCCTTCGGCGTTTAAATCGCTCTACAAATCGGACAGTTGCCGACTTGATGTCCTCGTGCTGGACAGTGTTCGCGCCCAAAATAGATAATCTGAAGGTGTAATTTGTTCCAAGTCTCTTCAGGGAATGCCTTCTTCAAATCTTTTTCAGTCTGAACGACATTTTTGCCATTCGTCAACTTCCATCTTTGCGCAAGCCGATGAATATGTGTGTCAACGGGAAAAGCAGGTACCCCAAAAGCTTGAGACATGACCACACTAGCCGTCTTATGTCCCACGCCAGGAAGACTTTCTAAATCTTTAAAATTGCCGGGCACTTGGCTATCGAATAGATCTACAAGCATGAGGGATAGCTTTTTAATGGCTTTAGATTTTGTGCGATACAATCCACAGGAACGAATTAAATCTTCAATTTTTTCAATGGGAAGAGCAGCCATCGTAGCAGGCGTGTTCGCTTGCGCAAAAAGATGGGGCGTGATGAGATTAACCCGTTTGTCTGTACATTGGGCAGATAATAATACAGCAACCAAAAGTGTATAAGCATCTGTATGATC
>CAYRVZ010000149.1:0-4224 GCA_964427815.1 uncultured Saprospiraceae bacterium
CCGTAGGACAAATTGAACGCCGCAGGCATTTGAACGTCCGCAGGACAAATTGAACAAATAAAAAGCCACTTTCCAAGGAAAGCAGCTTTTAATTTTATCATAAGACCTAAAATTAACCAAGATACGATCTCAGTGCATTGCGGTTAGATGACTTTCGTAATCGACGGATGGCTCGTTCTTTAATCTGACGAACACGTTCACGAGTCAAGCCGTAAAGTTCGCCTATTTCTTCCAGAGTGAGTGCCTTCTTGCCATTCAGACCATAGTAAGACGAAATCACTTCTACTTCACGAGTAGATAGCTTTGCCAGACCGTTGGCTACTTCTTCTTTTAAGCTTTGGTTTAAAAGATCCTGATCTGGATTTCCGCCTAATTCTTTAGAAACGAAGATGTCTAACATGGTAGAATCGCTTTCAGCCGAATTACCTATCGGTGCATCAAAACTGACATGGCGAATACTACCCCGTAGCATATTCTGGATGTCCTTGACTTTTAGCCCCATTAATTCTGCTAGTTCTTCATGAGATGGTTCCCGTTCAAATTCTTGCACAAAGGAAGTAAAAGCTGCATTCAACTTATTGTAAGACCCCCCTTTATTTAAAGGAATTCTGACCAGTCGAGATTGCTCTACAATGGCTTGTAAAATAGATTGACGAATCCACCATACTGCATAAGAGATAAACTTAAAGCCTTTGGTCTCATCAAAGCGTTTTCCTGCTTTAATCAAGCCCATATTGCCTTCATTAATTAAGTCACTCAACGCAAGACCTTGGTTTTGATATTGTTTTGCAACAGATACCACAAATCGAAGGTTGGCTTTTGTCAAGCGTTCTAGGGCTTCTTTGTCTCCAGCTCGGATACGTCGCGCTAGCTCCGCCTCCTCATCGGGGATTAAAAGGTCTATCTTGCCAATATCTGTTAGATATTTGTCAAGAGAGACGCTCTCCCTGTTTGTAATCTTGTTCGTAATTTTTAATTGACGCATATTCAGTAGTTTGAGTTATTACAAAGTTATTCCAAAACTCAGTAATTTTTTCCAATAAAACTATTAAACTCGGGTGGCAAGTTAAACACTATATATACTAACAGACGCATGAAACAGCAAAAAAGTTGCTGCTAACACATCAGTTAACAAACTATTTTAGAAAATCAATGACTTTCTCTAGTTAACATACAAATTAAGTGGGAAGTTCACCGAAAGGGAGAAATATATCGGCTTTTATTAAAAAGCAAATATTATTCCAACTAATTTTGAATTTTAAATTTTTCATCATGCCAAACGGGGATAATTTCAACTTTATTTTTTGTTAAAATTACCCCTATTCGGCAGATGTCTTGATAAGCTTACGATGTTACTCGGGTTTCCCCTAAAAAGAAAGCGAATTAAGCCTCCTTATTATTTTTCTCTTCTAGTAAAACTTTTCTAGAAAGTCTCAATTTTCCTGTTTTGAAATCCTTACCGATGATTTTGACACGTAATGAATCTCCAACTTTTAAGACATCCTCGACACGCTCTATACGCTTTGTAGATATTTCTGATATGTGAACCAATCCGCTTACACCTTGAAAATCAACAAAAACACCATAAGGCATAATGGTTGCAACAGTCGCATCAAATACATCTCCTACTTCTGGCATAAAGGCAATCTTATCAATCATAGACTTCGCTTTGTCTAAGGACGCTTGGTCTGGCGCAAATATACTCACAACACCATGCGTCTCGTCTTCAGTGATACTAACAGTAGCACCCGAAACCGCTTGGATTTCTTGGATGACTTTTCCACCAGGACCAATAACAGGACCGATAAAGCTTTTCTCGATACGCATTTCAATGACTTTAGGCGCATTAGCACTCATCTCTGCAGCTGGACGATCAATGACTTTGGACATCTCATCTAAAATATGCAACCGAGCAACTCTTGCCTGTTCAAGTGCCTTCCCTAATAAATCATAGGATAAACCATCAATCTTGATATCCATTTGACAAGCACATATTCCCTCTCTCGTTCCGGTTACCTTAAAATCCATATCACCCAAGTGATCTTCATCTCCTAAGATATCCGTCAAAATAGCATGCTTGTCTCCTTCTGAAACCATACCCATCGCTATACCAGAGACAGGAGCCTTCATCGGAATACCAGCACTCAAACAACTCAAAGAACCCGCACAAACGGTTGCCATCGAAGAAGATCCATTTGATTCTAATATGTCAGATACTATTCTAGTCGTATAAGGGAAGTCTTTTGGGAATACTTGCATCAAGGACCTTCCGGCCAAATTAGCATGACCAACTTCACGTCGGCCAGGACCTCGCATCGGTCTGACTTCTCCAACACTGAACGCTGGGAAGTTATAATGCAGGATAAAATTACGATTATGGAAATCCAATGCGTCATCAATCATCTGCTCATCACGTTTGGTTCCTAAGGTTAAGGAGGTCAAAGCTTGTGTTTCTCCTCTTTGGAAGATAGCCGATGCATGAGCAGATGGTAAATAATCTATTTCACACCAAATATTACGGACTTCATCAAAAGAACGTCCATCTAGTCTTGTATTTTCATCCAAAATAACACTACGTATAGATTTCTTCTTCACCTTATCGAAATAGCTCTTTGCTACTCCTCCAAACTCCGCTACATAGTCCTCATCATGATCCAAGGCAAATTGCTCTACCATCTGGGTCTTAATTGCATCCAATGCAGCATATCTTTCTTTCTTTTCGGTAGAAGTTCGTGCCAATGCTTTGATCGCATCAGATACCGAAGACTTTACATAATTATAGACAACCTCATTGATGGGTTCAGGTGCATATACACGCTTCGTTGATTTTGCACCCACTTTTGAAGCAAGCTCTTGTTGAGCCCTTACTTGTACTTTAATGGCATCATGAGCGACTTTGATTCCTTCTATTAATTCCGCTTCCGAACACTCCTGTGCATCGCCTTCTACCATACAAAGGTTATCCATCGTTGCCGCTACTATCAAATTGATAGTGGCTTCTTTTAATTCTGTTCTAAAGGGATTGACTTTCCATTCTCCGTTAATCTTCGCTACTTGTACTTCCGATATCATTTCTGTAATCGGTATGTCAGATACAGCCATCGCAGCAGAAGCCGCCAATGCCGCATAAGCCGAAGGCATCGTCTCTGGATCAGCCGAAATCAAATTAATGATGATCTGCGTCTCATTCAAATAGCCATCAGGGAAAAAAGGACGAATCGCTCTATCCACCAATCTTGACGTTAAGATCTCATTTTCACTCAACCTTGACTCTCGTCTAAAAAAGTTACCTGGAATACGACCGATAGCCGCAAACTTTTCTTGATAGTCCACCGATAGGGGGAAAAAAGATTGTCCAGGCTTCGCAGTATGCGAAGAAACTGCTGAACAAAAAAGCATGGTCTTGCCAATGCGTACAACCACAGCGCCATCCGCTTGAGCTGCTAGTTTTCCTGTTTCTATGATAACTTCTCTGCCATCAGGAAGATTAAAAGAAACGGTAGTAGGTGTTTGTTTACCCATTATTCATTAATTTTTACAATCGTTATTTTGTGCCGCTTGCGCAAAATAACTTTCAAACAAATAATAAGGAAAGGTAAAACGAAGTAGATGAGCTGGTAAAAGGCTGTCATTCAGCCGATTAGGAATGTTTTTTTTTCTTTTTAGACGAAGTCTAAGACATTCCTTCAAGGAGCACTTCCCCTTTTATTCTATTCTTCCTTAATTTCAATGCAAAGATATAATTATTTCTGTGTTTGAGGGCATTTGGTCTCACCAAATATCCCGATATTTTAGACTTTGAAGCTGCATCCGAAGAAGAATCACCTACAATATAGTCAACCCAAAAGGATTCAGACTCAAAAGCTAATCTTTAAAAACAGTTTTTTTAGCTTCAAAGTCCCAAAGAATAGGTAAAAAAAGACTAATCCTCCGATGGGCTTTTGAGTCTAAAAGAAAAAGCTAACAGTAAAAAAGACTGCTTTTGAAATCCATCCTTAATCCCCTTAATTTCTTAATTCTCTTAACAGTAAAAAAGACTGCTTTTTGAAATCCCTCCCTTAATCCCCTTAATCCCTTAATTCTCTTAACGGTAAAAAAAGACTGCTTTTTGAAATCCATCCCTTAATGTTCTTAATCCCTTAATTCTCTTAACGGTAAAAAAAGACTGCTTTTGAAATCCCTCCCTTAATGTTCTTAATCCCTTAATTCTCTTAACGGTAAAAA
>CAYRVZ010000149.1:4324-7241 GCA_964427815.1 uncultured Saprospiraceae bacterium
CCCTTAATTCTCTTAACGGTAAAAAAAGACTGCTTTTTGAAATCCCTCCCTTAATCCCCTTAATCCCTTAATTATCTAATCACTGGAACCCATTCTTTTAGCTTCAAAGTTATCATAATCCCCAAATTAATAATTTTTATATTCATTATTTATTTATATCTTTGCCCAGCGTTTTAAGCGCAAGCTAATACTTGAGAAAATGAAACTATTGACAGCCTTTGGGTTTATGGCTTTGCTGTGGACCAGTTGTTTAGAATTTGACCAACCTTATAAGGTCTTGGCCCCAGGAATCTGGCGGGCTGAGCTCCTACTCACAGAAACAATTAAGACCAAAGAACGCCGTGATGATGCGATTTCTACGCAATTGTCAACTGAAGGTATCTTGCCTTTTACCTTTGAGGTAATCACACCAAACCCCGACTCAATATACCTTATTATACATAATGGTGATGAGCGCATTCGGGTCACCGATTTAGTTTTTGGGAAGAATAAAGAGACGGCACGAGACAGCCTGACCATTCATTTTCCTATCTATGATTCTTATATTAAGGTAGAAATTGATGGTAGTAAGATGGATGGATTTTGGGTTGTCAACAGCAAGAAGGATTATAAAATCCCTTTTTCTGCTCGGTTTGGGAAAAGCCATCGTTTTACGACACTGAAAAAAACGCCCGTGATGAATATAGAAGGGCTTTGGGAGACGACTTTTAGCGCAGGTGAAGACGCTTTTGATGCAATTGGGTCTTTTTCGCCGAAAGGCAATCATTTGACTGGAACTTTTATGACAGAGACTGGAGATTTTCGATTTCTTAGCGGAACCATTCAAGATAATAAGTTGTATCTATCTAGTTTTGATGGAAGCCATGCATTTTTGTTTGAAGGGCGAATAAATCCAGTTGATAGCACTATTCAGGGGTCTTTCCTTTCGGGAAAACACTATAAAACAACTTGGTTGGCAAAAAAGAATGAACATGCCAAACTAAATGACCCAAATGATTTAGTATCCTTGAAAGCAGACCCGAAGGCCGTCCATTTTACGCTGCCTTCTGCCGATGGAAAAATGGTTTCTTTGGACGACCCAGCCCTTGCGGGCAAACCTAAAATTCTACAAATTATGGGTACTTGGTGTCCAAATTGTCGCGACGAAGGGGCATTCTTAGCCAAATACTTCACAGAACAGGACGAGTTGCCGATTGAAGTGATTGGGTTGGCTTTTGAGAAATATGACCATATTCAAAAAAGTATGGACGTCATTAAAAAGTATAAGCAAGCACTAAACATACCCTACGACATCGTTTATGCGGGAAAGCCCAAAAGAGAAGAGATATTCAAATTACTGCCTCAGTTGAATAATTTTGTGGCATACCCTACTTTACTCTTCTTAAATGGCGAAAATGAAATCGTCAAAGTGCATACTGGCTTTAATGGACCTGCTACTCCAGCGTATGCGCTTTTTAAACTGGAGTTTGATAAGGAAGTCAAGATTTTGGTAGAAAATGCAAAAAAATAGCGCTTTTTATTCTGCTGAATTCCCTAATCAAACAAATTTAAGATTTTTGGCATATTTTATGAATGGTAACTATCATACATATTAATCAGTTATATGAGAGACCAATTAACCCTTTTTTTTCATTCAGACAATAGTGCTATTGCCCATGAGTTCTTGAGTGATCTGGGGGAGTATGATCTGGAGGTAACACAATTGACGGAAGTTGATTTTAAGTATAATTTTTTGAGTATCGCGGAGGCTGTGCAAACACCGATAGTATTATTGCTTTCGCAAAATTGGTTAAAAACGGGGGCTACACTTTACAATTCCTTACCCGTCCTTGAAGAGATTCACAAAGAGAATAGATTATTTGTGGTCTGTATAGATGGTATCATTACAGAAAATGGAACTGCAAGAAAACTGACTACAAATATTGATACCGTAGCAGATGCCATGTCTTATATGAAATTTTGGCAAGAAGCTTATTTGCGCGTTAGAAACCAAAGAAAAATAAATGATACTAAATTTAATCAAGAGCAAGAAAAAGTAGCAAAATCTATTTCCATTGAGATCGGAAATATTATTAAGTTTTTTAAAGACGTACATCCCATAAAACTCGAATCTTTAACTGGGAGTAACTATCTGCCTTTTTTCAACCAATTCAGTTTTTCAACTGAAAAGGTTGAAAAAGAGGTGGTTGCGGGCAATCAAGAATTAGATGAAATTAATGATATTAAACTGTCTAAATCCTCTACTTCCAATGAAGTGAATGTCCCAGCAGAAGAGGTAGAACTGATTGTTCAAGTGGATGATCCGGCCGAAGAAGCACATTTTTATGATAATATGGATACCAAGGTAGAAGGGGCAGAATCCACCCGAATAGGTGTTGAAAATGAGCGGATTAAACCCATAAATGTTGTAGATCCTGAATGGAATGAGCCTACTAATGTTAGTTTTGTGGCGATCAAAAGAACGGTTTTTGCAAAAGAATCGGGATCAGATGAACAAGTAGAAAAATTGTATGAGGAATTATTTGAGGGTGAAAAAAATCCAACCATTACAAATAGCACGCTTGATGAAATTGAAGAAGTACCAAGTCTAAGTGTAGATAATGTTTTGGAAAAAGCGATTGCTTATTTTTATGAAGATAAGGACGCTCAAGGTTTTACGCTGTTTGAGAATGCAATAGAAAGCACGCATAGTAATAATGCAACTTTGCGGTATTATTATGCTTATTACTTAGCTAAAAGAAAATCAGCTTTTGATGAGGCCATTCATCAGTTGGATACTATTTTACTGTTTGATTCTAAAAACGATAATGCCTACTTTTTGTTAGCGGAATTAGCGGAGATAAAAGAAAATTTTGCCCTTGCTAAGAATTATTATCTGCAGACTTATGCAATCAATCCAGATTATCCTCAGATTAAT
>CAYRVZ010000150.1:0-7235 GCA_964427815.1 uncultured Saprospiraceae bacterium
CTTATAGATTTAGTCAATATTAGAATAGATAATATCTACAATATTTATATTTCATGCCACTTATCTTTGCCGTATTACTAACCTAATAAACAACCTATGAATATCAAAGGAGCGGACTTCTTTGAACTACATGTAAAGTTTGAGGAGCAATATAATGATCTACTCATCAAGGTAGATGAGATAGCAGAACGTATCCTCACTTTAGGGGGCAAGCCTTTACATGGGTATAGTGATTATCTAAAAATAGCGAATATAAAGGAGAAGAAAAATGTTTCAAATGGTAAAGCAGCGGTCAAAAATCTGGTGAAATCATTTAAAACAATTATTCAGCAACAACGTCAAATACTTTTGATAGCTGGCGAAGCAGACGATGAAGGAACGAGCGCCTTAATGAGCGATTATATCCGGGAACAAGAGAAATTAGTATGGATGTACGCTGCTTTCCTAGGGTAAATGGGGCAACACAAAAACGATCAACTGGGATCTACTTGAGGATACAGAAATCAAATTGGACTCTTTTATTGAATGGCACTAGTGCATATAAAAAAGAGCAACCAAAAAAAAATTTTGGTCACTCTTCACACTATGAAACACTATGAATCTACACTAGATTCACACGCAAGATACGGCTTTTTTTCTTTTACACAAGTTTTTGCACAAATAAATATTAAATCATGCAAATTAAACCGCTGGATAGTGACTTGTTTTTACATTCCACCAGCCCTTTTCTATGGTAGCACCCATACTTTCGTAAAATTGCACTGCTCCTTCATTCCAGTCTAAAACCTGCCATTTGGCTAGTATGGCTCCTTTTGCTTTTGCTTTCGTCAAAAAAGCATTTAGAAGCAACTTGCCGATGCCCTGCCCTCGATAAGATTGCGTCACAATCAGATCATCTAAATAGAGCATCTTACCCTTCCAGGTAGAAAAAGCATCATAATATAAAGCGATTCCGATGATGATGCCTTCCTTTTCGGCAACGATACACTCAAATGTGCCCGCTCGATAGAGTTCTTGGTAATCCCCTAATGTTGCGGTAACGGCATCTGGTTCTTTCTCAAAAATAGCTAATTCAATGACTAAATTTCGGATTGCCGACAGATCCTTTTCTTCCGCTTTTCTTAAATATGCCATGTTGTTTTTTCGCAAGATAAAAAAAAGCCACTTCGGAAGTTCCAAAGTGGCTTTAATAATTACGCTAAAAGGAAATTAACCTCCTAAAGCAGATTTCTTTGTAGGTAAAGCTTTCTTTGCAGCTACTCCTTTTACCTCTCCAGTGATAGTCAAAACCGTCTTAGGGTTAGCAGGGTCGTTAGTTGTCAAAGTCACTGTTTTTGTGAATTTACCTGGACGCTTTGTGTCATATCTTACTTCTAGTTCAGCTTCTTCACCTGGCATGATAGGATCTTTCGGAGGCTTAGGTACGGTACATCCGCAGCTCCCTTTTGCGTTCTTTATTATTAAAGGCTCAGTACCTACATTCTTAAACTTGAAAATACGTAAAGGCTCAGAACCTTTGTCAATAACTCCGTAATTCAATTTCTTTAATTCGAATTCAGCTTTTGGTTGTGCAAATGCAGATACACTTACAAACAAAATGAAAGCAAAAAGTGCAACAAACTTCTTCATTGTTTTAGTTTTTTATTGTCAGTTGATTAATAATTATTTGATGTTACAAATGTAGTGCGCTTTGCTATGTATAACAAGATGGGAGCAGTTAATGCATCGTTAACAATTGTTAATTAGCTATTAATCAACGATTTATGAAAATACATTAATGGTGATTGTTTTGGTCGATTATACTACAAATAAGCTCTGAGCCCAAATTGAAATCCAACAGAATTTAATTTGTCATTGGGAAGTCCAATTCCTTTTGTAGAGACTTGATGTTGATAAGATGCTTTCGTAAAAAGACTATGATCCTGTGACAGCTTATATTCATATCCGATACTAGCCGTAGCAAAGGCAAAGAGCTTCGCTTTTGTTTTTTGAAGTTGATTGGTTAATTCTCCAGTGTTGGTGGAAGGCTGAGTATAGACAGAGGCTTGATTGGATCCAGTTACTTTTTCCGCTAATTCTTTCTGGCTTTTGTCATTATGGCTACCCAGCACATAGGTGGATTGGTTAAAGGTCTCAGTCGCAAGACCCGCGGTCAACCCAAGATTCAGAGAAACTTGATGCCGGTTATTTTCAAATAGGGCATGTCCAACAGTTATAGGGAGTTTTACCATGGATAGTGCTACGGTAGAGGTCCCCGAACCAGCATATCCATCTGTTGCATTTCCTTCAGATATCAGTACAATGGGCTTAGGGTCATATTGGGTGGTTTGATATTCGATACCTATATTGTATATTTGTCGCCCGACTTGCTTGGATAATGCAACTCCTACGCCATATCCTGAGCTCCATATATTGGGTAGATCGATATTGTGTTTTTCGTCCCGACCCGTCTGAATGTAATCTGCATTGATTACACCATATACTGCTATACCCAAATTAGACTTCGTTTTTTTTGGGAAAGCAACCCTAGGCAAATCCAAATTATTATTGTTCAATAGAATGTTTAATACAGTCGTAGGTGAGCGTAAGACTATATCTCTAGGCACTTCTATGACCGCTAGTGGGATATTTTGAGTAGGGTAGTCCAAATCACCAGTAAGGTGTTGAATCAGATTCAATGGATGCTGTCCTCGCTGTATAGAGTATAAAGGAATGAAATCCAATCCAGCTGTTTCCAATTGTCGCGAATTTTTACTTATTAAAGCAACTGTTTCTTGAGCAATTGTCCGATTCATCTTAACCGATGGTCTTGCAGTACTAGCTATAGGTCCTTGGTATTTTACATTTGGAATTTGTTTAGGCGTTAAATCTACAGTGCTAACAAATAGAAAGGCTAAAAGTGCCATTGTGAACCCTTCCAATACTTTTGTATGGAAAATCCATTTGTGTAAATAAGCATTCGTAATCAATCGCTGACGTAGCGCTAACCAATTTTGCTCATTGAAAGGTACTTCAAAAGAGCTTGCTTTTTGAGCAATAGTTTGATCGAAAGAGGATAGTTCATCCGAATGATTAGCAACCGTCGTTTCTTTCAGCCGTTGCGCCATTTCGGACCAATGAGTACCTTCGAAAGGGACTTCAATGTCAGCTAGTAGCTTTTTTATCTCGTTATCGAATAGATTATTTTCCATAGTTCAGTTAGAGGTTGTTACCTATCGTTTAAATCCCCTTTTGCGTAATATTTCTTTGAGTTGAGTTCTTGCCTTTAGCAAATTAGAACGCGAAGTACTTTCAGCAATCATCAAAAAATCTGCAATCTCTTTGTGTGCGTATCCTTCTATCGCAAATAAATTAAACACCGTTCTATAGGCGGGTGTCAATTCTCCTAAAGCAGAAATAATTTCTTCTTGTCGAAGACTGGACAATGCAGAAGCGTCATACGAAATATGTCGAGCCGCTTCTTCTAGATTCTCTGTCTGTCGACGTTTTTCTCTGCGGTAATAGTCGATTGAAGTATTGACCATAATCCGATGTATCCAAGCATTGAGTGATGTGCCTTGGTTGTATTTATGAATCTTGCGAAAGACTTTTACAAAGCCATCTTGCAGGATGTCCAAGGCATCTTCTTTGTTATTCGCATAGCGTAAACATACGCCCATCATACGCCCGTAATACATTTCGTATAACTTGCGTTGTGCCCATTCTTCTTGCTTTATCACTGCTTGAATTAACAGGCGCTCTTGATGTGCTATGTTTAATGCGAACTCCATTTTGTACAAGGTAAACGTTTCTTTTGTAAAATTCGCTGCTTGATGCAAATTTTAACACTATTTTGGTCATTATGGCACGATGAATCAACTGATTAATTTTTAAACATAGTAATATTTGCATTATTGATAGTAATACTATTATATTTGCGTCTAGCCAATCAAAAATTGTGGAAAACCTCCATATACATATAGAAATTAGTTCAAAGCTCTACAAAAAGAACCCAGCATCCTCTGATTTGGGGCAAAAAATTATTTCGAAAAGTATCGAAATGATTAATCAATTGGGTTTTGAGTGTTTTACTTTCGGTAAACTCGGAAAAAAGATTGATTCAAATGAAAGCTCTATTTACCGCTATTTCGATAGTAAGCATGCCTTATTGATTTATTTGACTAGTTGGTATTGGACTTGGATTGAGTATAAGGTTGTGTTTGCCACAAACAACATCCAATCTCTGGAAGATAGATTAAATATCGCATTAGATTTTTTGACTAAGCCGGTCGAAGTGGATACCGATATTTTACATGTAAATGAAGTATTACTAAGTGAAATAATTTTTTCAGAATCGCTTAAAGCATATCATACCACCCAAGTAGATGCAGAAAACAAAAAGGGTTGTTTTAATGCCTACAAGCATGTAGTCAAGCGAGTGAGTGATATTGTCACAGAGATTAATCCTCAATTTTCTTACCCACACATGCTCATTTCTACCGTAATAGAAGGAGCTCATCAACAAAAACATTTTGCCGAACATCTACCTTCGTTGACGGATGTTCCAAATGACAATGCAATCTCTACTTTTTACAGAGAGATGGTATTTAAACTAATAAAATGAAAAATAAATTTTTAGACTTTTCCCATTTAAAAGGGGATTTGCTTGGAGGAATTACAGCTGGAATAGTGGCATTGCCATTGGCATTAGCCTTCGGGGTGAGTTCAGGCTTGGGGCCGAGTGCGGGGCTATATGGAGCTATCTTCGTCGGTTTTTTTGCCGCACTTTTTGGAGGGACAAATACCCAGATTTCGGGGCCAACGGCACCGATGACCGCAGTAAGTATGGTCGTAATAGTGGGCATGATAGCAGCTTTTGACGGAGAAATTGAAAAAGCTTTGCCTGCCATTTTAACGGTCTTTCTATTAGCGGGTTTGATGCAAGTCGGTCTTGGATTTATAGGGCTAGGTAAGTATATAAAATATATCCCATATCCTGTAGTCTCTGGATTTATGACCGCGATTGGAGTGATTATTTTGGTTACCCAAATATTGCCTTCCATAGGGTATTATCCGAAAGAGGATATGGAATATGTGCAGGAATTTAAACCTTTTGCAGAAGAAATAATTCTAGAAAATATCCTAAAAGAAGAAGCCAGCGAGGGTATAATGGTTTTGGAGGATTTTAAGACAACGATCGAAAAAGCACATTTGGTTTCTCCTGCCCAAGTAGAGAAGGAGTCTCAGATCCTTGCGGGAAAAAATGCCTCTGGTGTATTGGGTGCCTTGAAGATCCTGCCTAGAGCCTTAAAAAATATTAAACTAATAGAACTACTTCTTGCCCTCGGAACCATCTTTATTATTTTTGGTTTTAAACGAATTACAAAAAAAATACCCAGCACACTGGTCGCTTTGTTGGTGATGTCGGGTATTGCAGTAGGTTTTAATCTAGACTATATTCGGATTCAGGAGATTCCATCGGGACTACCCCAAGCTAATTTAGGAATTTTTACCGATTTTAGCCTCACGAGCATTACCCCGTATATTTTTACCGCATTGACTTTAGCCCTTCTTGGAGCCATTGATTCATTGTTGACTTCTGTCGTCGCAGATAACATGACTAAAACAAAGCACAGGCCTAACCAAGAATTAATAGGACAAGGGATTGGTAATAGTGTTGGAGCCATATTTGGGGGTATTCCAGGAGCGGGTGCCACTATTCGAACAGTAGTGAACATCAATGCGGGTGGCGTAACCAAAATATCGGGTATGATAGCAGCCGTATTGTTGTTATTGATTATGATGGCTATGGGGCCGATTGCTTCTATGATTCCTGCAGCAGTCCTTGCGGGAATATTGATTACAGTAGGTATCGGTGTGATGGATTACAAAGGCTTAAAAGCCATTCCATATATGCCTAGAGCGGAAGTTGTCATTATGATTGTGGTGCTGATTCTTTCTTCCGTTTGGAATTTAGTCTATGCCGTTGGTATCGGATTGGTCTTTGCCTCTCTGATGTTTATGAAAAAGATTGGAGATCTCACAGCAGAAGCTTCAGAAGTCAAAGAAATTGAAAGAGAAGAATCTTGGCCAGATGAAATTGATTGCCCGACAAAACTGCAAGAAAAAATCTTCATCAAACATATTAAAGGTCCTCTTTTCTTTGGTTCCACCTCAGACTTTAGTCAACTCATTAAGCAGATACCCAAAGACGCCTTAGTGGCTATCCTCCGAATGGATCATATGTCCTATATCGATCAATCCGGGTTGTATGCATTGGAAGATGCCATCATTGAATTAGCCGCTCATGATATAAACGTGCTTTTGGTAAATGTTGCAGAACAGCCTCAATACCTCATGGAACGAATAAACATTATTCCCAATCTAGTGCCAGAAGAACAAATATTCGAAACATTCAACGATTGCCTATATTGGATTTCTAATCACTTTAAAAAATAATAACATGAAAGCTCAAAGTAAAAAATCACAAGCTAAATTAACGCCTACAAGCGCAATAAAAATCTTAAAAGACGGAAACAAACGCTTTGTAAGTAACCTGAAAATCCAAAGAGATTTACTCCAACAAGTAACAGATACGAGCAAAGGTCAATTTCCGTTTGCAGTAGTATTAAGTTGTATTGACTCTAGAGTTCCTGTCGAATTGCTTTTTGATCAAGGAGTAGGAGATTTATTTAGCGTAAGAGTCGCGGGAAATGTAATCAATGAAGATGTACTCGGCTCCATTGAATACTCCTGTAAAGTGGCTGGCTCTAAAGTAGTCGTAGTGATGGGACATACCAAGTGTGGAGCGGTTACTGCTGCTTGTAAAGGTGTAGAGCTAGGAAATATTACCGCTTTATTAAGTAAAATACAACCAGCGGTCAATGCCATCAAAAAAGGCAAAGGCAAAATGTCAGCCGAAGCCATCGAAAAAGTTTCCATCAAAAATGTAAAACTGTCTATCCAGCAAATCAAAAAACAAAGTCCTGTTTTAGCTGAAATGGTCAAAAAGAAAGAAATCAAAATCGTCGGAGCTTCCTATGATGTGAGCACTGGAAAAGTGGTTTTCTTTTAAGGCTGAATGAAATTTAATACTGAAAAAGTTTGCGCAGTGTTTGAAGTACTGGCAACATGATAGCAAACTCGTGCTTTTTATGATTAACTCTAGTATAAAATATGGATTTTTAATGGTAGTATTAACCTTTGGGTTAATACTACCTACTAGTGTCAAAGCCCAGGAAAGTAACTTGGGGAAT
>CAYRVZ010000151.1:0-7233 GCA_964427815.1 uncultured Saprospiraceae bacterium
GTCTAATCAATTCTGCCACTATTTGTTCATGAGCTTCAGGGGACATACTAGCTTTTGAATACATGTGCAACAAGGATTATAGATCACCAAAACAGAAGAAAGACTTTTAAGCAAGCGTAAGAAGTGGAATGCTATTGCGCATACAGACAAACCATTAAAAAACACGGTACTTAAGCTAAACAAAAAGCCCTAAGCATAAGGTAAACAGCATGAAACGCACGTCGACCACGGTTCGGGATTTGAAACGAAGGTGCTAAACTCCACTCAAAAGTTTAGGAGACAGTACATAGATTAGTTCCAAAAATAAAACCCAAAAACTTCCCTTCAAGCTTATTGATTTTTGGTTACTTTTTATCAAAAAAAAGTGGTGACAACTTCTACCAAGACCTCAAAAGTTAAAAAGAGGATATCACCAAACCTATTTAATAACCACTAACTTCTGAGTTTCAACAATGGCATTTTCGTGACGAATTTGGACTGTGTAAACACCAAAATTTAAAGCCGTCAAATCTATTCCTTCATCATATTCCGATATCCGAATGAGTTGCTTACCCAAAGCATCAAAAATCGTAATACTTAATTTTTCCGAAAGGGAATGTTGGATATATAACGTATGGATAGCAGGGTTTGGATAAATCATAACGATATCAGCACGATCTTCAAAATTGAATTCACTAATGACATGAGAATATTGGTATGCGCCATCAAAATCCATTTGCTTTAATCTGTAGTAATTATTACCCGCAAAGGGTGCCTCATCAAGTAATCTATAATATTGTGTTTCTGTCGTTGTCCCCTGACCCTCTACCCATCCAATTGCCTGCCAATCTCGTCCATTTTGACTTTTTTCAATCGTAAATCCATCATTATTGGTTTCTGATTCTGTCTCCCAATTTAAAACAACTTCATGATCATACTGCTGACTCGTAAAATCTACTAAGTCAATGGGTAGTAATTGAGCGCAATGATCCGTCAAGGCCATTGTATAAGCACATGGAGTGGACATTTTATTGCTCCCTACTGATAAACTACCAGCCCCTCCAGCTACGACTAACTGACAGACTGCATCACAATCCCCTAGTAGTCCATTTAAGTTAAGGTATAAAGCACCACTGATACTTGTTACCTGCTCTAAACCGTCTATATTAGATAATAACGGGTTTTGAGAGATATTTAAGTCGCTATTTGCCACGCTCGCACCGACACTAACCAAAGAAGCTAACTGTGAAATATCAACTAGAACGACCTCCTCTTGCACATTAAAAAAACCACCGACAGTCGTTAAGCTGTTTAACCCTTGCAAGTTCGGCAACATATTACGCTTAATGGTTACATCTGTACCGGTGCTTGTAATGCCGCTCATGGCAGCGATACTAGCTAATTTTGGGTTGTCCGTTATTTTTATTTCATATATAATGGGGCCAACAAGCGTACCCATCCCTGCGAAGGTCTCCAAATTATCCATCAACCGGATGGTAAACCTATTTTGCACATGAGTCAAGCTATTCAGTCCTGCCAAAGTCTTAAAATTAGCATGGTCATTATTATACAGATAAAAGTCCCCTAAAATGGAATCGATGTTTCCCAATCCGCTTAAATTTGGAAGGAGTGGGTTTCCTGTAATTTGTACGGAACCTCCGATGTATTCCAAAATACTTAAACTACTTAAATCTGTAATATCTGTCGTCGCATCCGTAACATTGCCGCTAGCATCCCGAATCGTATCGCTGATAAGTAGGTCACCAGGTAATCTATTACAGGCAGGAAAATTAGTGACAAAGGAGGTAATATCCGCCTGTTCGTGGATGATTAGACTTGCTGGGCATTGGGCATGACTAATTAAAGGGGAAAGAAACATCAAAAAGATGAGTCTAACATCAATGAAGTTCATAGTGCAGTGTTTAAATAAAAAATTGTATTAGGGGTGGTACAAAGGTAAGAGAATAAAAATAGAGTATTTCAGAAAAATGTTAATTTGCTGTTAGTTTAAGGTGTAAAATGATAATATGGGTGTATAAGTAGCTGATCAAAATGAAGTGCTACATTGTAATTTAATGAGTGTTTTACAAAATAACTTGATTTAATTCTTTAGCCAGGGCTGATTCTACTTCTTGAATTTTCTTGTGTGTATTTAAGTATTTCATCATAGCTTCCGCATCCTCAACATCAAGGTCTTTATACTTTTCCATATTCTGTTTTGATACTTTTTTCAACCAAGCCAGCATTAAATATTTTACTTCTTTTATGGCATCTTCCCGGTAGTTTTGCTCAATATCGGGCTGGGTGCGGAGCGGAATTCCTTTTTTCTCCCAATTGGGGCTAATACTCCATTTGGGCACCCCAAAATCAAGGGCTATTTCCCGAAAGGTATCCTCTTCATGGCTCAATAGCTGCTTAAAATTAACAGGCTTTCCCTTTTCAACTAATTGCCGGCAGTATAAAGCCATTGCCTTGTATTCCTTGTGCTCAAACTCATCAAAATATGCTCCAATCTTCTCTATGACATATTGTGCTACGGACATTTCCTCCGTCTCTAACCGCTGTTCCCCATGTTGCATCAAAACACGGATGATTTCTTTTTCTTGATTATGAGCAGAGCTGGACGTTTTAGACTCCTGTGGAAACTGCCCGTCCAAAGGGGGGGCAGGCTCTCCCTCCTCCAAAAAGGGAGGAGGCTCTTGTGGTAAAGAAGGATCGTAGGATAGCCCAGATTTTTCTCGTTTTTTTACCCGTTCTTGTTGCGCAGCACGTTCGAGCCTAGCCTTTTCTTTTTGCTGTTGGATCAATACCTCTTTTACGGCTTTGTTGGTTTCCCCGATAAGAATTTGCTCATCTACATCTAGCCGTTGAGCACACTCCTTAATATAGAGATTTCGTTTTAGTGGGTCAGGTATACGACCGATAGAGCTGATGATATCCTTAATCATCGCTGTCTTTTTCACGGGCGTATCGGCATCGGCTTCAAGTAACCGGAGCTTAAAGAAGATAAAATCATCCGCTTTTTCTTCTATAAAGGTGCGAAAAACAGTCGTTCCAACTTTTTTGATAAACGAGTCAGGATCGTCTCCGTCCGGCAACATCACTATTTTGACATTCAAGTCTTGTTCCAATGCCAAATCCAACCCCCTCAGTGCTGCATTGACTCCAGCAGCGTCTCCATCATAAATTATTTTTAGGTTGGCGGTATTACGTTTGATGAGTTGCAATTGCTGAATGGTCAGTGCCGTACCTGAAGAAGCTACAACGTTTTCGATTCCATTTTGGTGGAGAGAAATGACATCCGTATAACCTTCTACCAATAAACATTCCTCCTCTTTACGGATGGCTTTTTTGGCTTCATAAATCCCATAGACGACCTTACTTTTGATGTAAATCTCTGTCTCAGGTGAATTGATGTACTTTGGCGCTTTTTTGTTTTGTCCCATTATCCTTCCGGCAAAAGCTATTACCTTTCCAGAAATAGATTTAATCGGAAACATTACTCTATTTCTGAAAAAATCATTGCCTGATGAACTGGAGACAAGCCCTAATTGCTTCAGGGCCGCGGGCTTAAATCCCTTATTCAATGCTGCCTGTAAAAATCCATCTTTAGCCGAAGAAGTATAACCTAATCCGAATTTTTCAATAATATCGGCCCGATAGCCCCGCTCTTTAAAGTATTGTAGGGCTACATTTCGACCTTCATCCGTACCCTTTAATTGATTTACGAAGTACGCTTGCGCAAAATCATTAACAATATAAAGGCTTTCTTCCTCCTTATACTTTTTTTGTTGTTCATCAGAATAGACCACCTTTTCAAGGGTAATGTTATATTTTTGCGCAAGCCACTCAATAGACTCAATAAAGGTAAATTTTTCATGTTCTTTGAGGAAGGTGACAGAATCTCCCCCTTTACCACAGCCAAAGCATTTAAACATATTTTGAGAGGGGGTGACCGTAAATGAAGGTGTCTTTTCATTGTGAAAAGGGCAAAGACCTTTTAGTCTTGGTCCCGATTTTTTCAAATAGACAAATTCTCCGACCACATCCTCTATAAGAGCCGTTTCGAGTACCTGTTGAATGCTTTTCTTTGAAATGGACATAAGTATGCTTCGATTTGTACAAAGATACAGTTTCTTTATTGTTTTACACCACCAAGGTCTTAATATATTTTTTTTCAGAAGGTCCCTTTTCAAAGGGATTAGTTAGGATTTGGACATAAGGTCGTAAAAAACATAGAAGAATGATTCAAAACTTTATTTCATAAAAAAAGCGTTATTGTGACTGAAGAAACTCACTACTGAACATATATTTAAATACATAAACTATTTATATACAATACCTTATGTTAAATATAAAAAAAAACATGATTTAATCTGTGATAAAAAGCAAAGTTATAGTTTTTATTTTCTATATTTGTGCTTTCTATTCATATTTAAAATAAATTTCGCATGACACTAAAAAAGACGCTTAAACAAGTTGATTCTCTTATTAAAAAAGGAGATTTCATCAAAGCCATCACTGATTTTTTCGCTGAAAAAGCGATTTCGCATTCCAATCTTATAGATGGGACGTTAGACAAAAAACGTAAGGTAGCTAATACCAAGGCTTTTTTGAAAGATGTAAAAGCTATCAATTCAATCAAACTTAACCATGCTTATCAGATTGATGATGTGAGTTTTTCAGAGTTTTCCTTCAACCTAAGGATGAAGGACGGATCTGACAAAATATGGGATGAAGTGATTCGTAGAACATGGAAAGGCAGCAAGATTGTAGAGGAAAAAACTTATGTACATGCACACACGAATGCCATGTACACGACTCAACTTGGGCACATAGAAGCCATTCACTCCATTGTCAATAAAGCCGTCACCGTAGAAACGATTGTCGAAAAGGTTGTACCTATTGAGAAGATTGTCGAGAAGATTGTTGAAGTTGAAGTCTTAGTGGAGCAAATCGTTTACAAGCCTATTGAGAAGATTGTCGAGGTAGAGGTAGAGGTAGAAAGAGTTGTGCATAAGCCCGTTGAAAAAATCGTTGAAAAAATCGTTGAGATTGAAGTCATAACGGAAAAAATTGTGCACAAGATAGTACCCATTGAGCGTATTGTCGAAAAGATTGTTGAAGTTGAAATTCCTGTAGAGCACATTATCCAAGTAGCCAAGCCAATAATCAATGTCGTAGAAAAGGTGGCTGAATTCAATGTCGATAAGATTATTGAAAAAGCAAAGCCCATCTATAATGAAGTGGTAGTCGAAAAAGAGGTAGAGTTCACTGTAGAAAGAACCATCGAAAAAGCGATGCCTGTATATACAGAGACTATCACCGAGCGTGAGGTTGAGTTTGAGGTTGAGAAGATTGTTGAAAAAGCAATTATCAATGAAACGGTTGTTGAACAGGAAGTTGAATTTGCAGTAGATCGTATTGTAGAGAAGGCCAAGGCTGTGTACAATGAAGTTGTTACAGAACATGAGGTTGAATTTGCAGTAGAAAAAGTTATCGAAAGAGCGGTTCCCATTATCAATGAAACGGTAGTAGAGAAAGAGGTGGAATTTGCAGTGGATCGTGTTGTAGAAAAGGCGGTGCCAGTTTATAATGAGGTCATTACTGAAAAAGTAGTAGAATTCACGGTTGACAAAATCGTCGAAAAGGCTAAGCCAGTTTATAACAAGGTAGTTAATAAGGTTGAGTTCACTGTTGATAAGATCATTGAGAAGGCTGTACCTGTTTACAATGAAGTCGTTACAGAACATGAAGTTGAATTCACTGTTGAAAAGGTTATCGAAAAGGCGATGCCGGTTATTAATGAAACTGTAGTAGAGAAGGACGTTGAATTTGAAGTTGACCGTATTGTAGAAAAAGCTAAAGTAGTTTATAATGACGTGGTGAATGAAGTAGAATTCACGGTTGACAAAATCGTCGAAAAGGCTAAGCCAGTTTATAACAAGGTCGTTAATAAGGTAGAGTTTAACGTTGATAAGATCATTGAGAAGGCGGTGCCGGTTTACAATGAAGTCGTCACAGAAAAGGAAGTTGAATTCACTGTAGATAAGGTTATCGAAAAGGCGGTGCCGGTTTATAACGAGACGGTTGTGGAGAAAGAAGTTGTGTTTGATGTAGAGCGTGTCATCGAGAAAGCTAAACCTAAGTACAATGAAATCGTCACAGAAAAGGAAGTGAAATTCGATGTAGAAAAGGTCATTGAAAGAGCAATGCCGGTTTATAACGAGACAGTTGTGGAGAAAGAAGTTGTATTTGATGTAGAGCGCATCATTGAAAAGCCTAAGGCTGTGTATAATGATAAAGTAGTTGAAAAGGAGTTCAAAGTTGACAGAATAGTCGAAAAAGCGGTACTAGTCGAAAATACTGTTGATAAGAAAGTTGAATTTGAAGTAGAGAAAATCATCGAAAGAGCCGTACCTATCATCAATGAAACTATCATCGAAAAAGAAGTTACTTTTAAAGTAGACCGTGTCATCGAGAAAGCGAAGCCAGTTATCAATGAGGTTCAGGTTGAAAAAACGGTAGAAATTGACGTGGAAAGTATTTCCGAAAAGGTTGTTCCAATCATCAAGGAAACCATCATCGAGAAGGAGGTTGAATTTGAAGTAGAAAGAGTCATCGAACGGGCGATTCCTATTATCAATGAAATCGTTATTGAACGTGAGGTTGAGTTTGAAATTGAAAGAGTGATAGAAGTCGCAAAGCCACAATATGTGGAATCTAAGATTCAGCAATCCTACTCTACTGGCACTACAGAACGTGATGATTTAACGAAAGTAGAAGGCATCGGCAAAAAAATCAATGAGTTATTGAATAATGCTGGCATCAATACTTTCCGACAATTAGCAGATACAAGATCTTCTTACATCAAAGAAATCTTAAACAATGCTGGTTCTAGATTTAAGATGCATGATCCTACTACTTGGCCTGCACAAGCAGACCTTGCAGCTAAAGGAGAATGGAAGAAGTTGAAAAAGTGGCAAGATGAGTTAGACAAAGGAAAAGTCTAAGTCAGATAAGTCTGGCAAAACCATGGGTTCTGCTCTTCTTGGCTAACATAGAAAGACCATCTCGAAAGAGATGGTCTTTTTTTGTCTAAATAGGTTCGTTAGGTGCTTTTTTTTGAGTGAGTCCAAAATAAATTGCCGTTTACTTGGTTTTCCTCCTATCAGCCTTCGCGTCTTCGCGTCTTAGCGTCTTAGCGATTCCCCTATGTCGCTCATGCCCACCCTTAGCGTCTTAGCGTCTTAG
>CAYRVZ010000152.1:0-7203 GCA_964427815.1 uncultured Saprospiraceae bacterium
GGGCACAGCCATCATATTCATTGTAGGTGACATATACAAAGTGTTGCCCACCTAAGTACCCCGTATTAATGGTATTCCCCAAATTAACAAATTCCACTGATGTCGGATTAAAGATCATATCTCCACCCGTAATCCCTTCAGGACCAAAGACATCAGGATAATCCGTTCCGCGATAAGTAGAATTTTCTCCAAAGAAAACATTTAAACGCTTACCCGTTTCAAGATCAATCGCATATCCAGGAAACCAACCCATTCCTTCTCCTGTATTGTCCACTTCCCCTTCTTTTCCGACAGAGGGCGCCGCTCTTAATTGAAACTGCTCTCTACCTCCTTGTGTTGTAAAATCAGCAATGCCGATAGGCTCTTGTCCATAAAAACTAGAAGCTGTTTCTACCACGGCACACCTACTCCACTTGGATTTATCAGAAGTAAATACAATATCCACATTATTCAAGTGATACAAGCCATTAATCTCATTTGAGACGCCCGAATTAGAAGAATTATTCCAACCTGGTGTTATAAAAGCGGGAACACTCGCCTGAAAGGTATTCAACAAACTATAAGGATAGAACGCAACCCCTTTATCTGATAAGGAGGCAAAATTCTTCTTTATTGGGTCCGCTGCATCAATAAATGCCACCGGCCCTGTTTGCCGAGGTGTGGTTAACCAATTCGATCCCTCTTTCAAGTAATTGACTTCAATCCCAAGAGCGAGTGGAGGTTCTGATTTTTCGTATCCATCGAGAAACTTCACCAAATCTTTGTCTGAAGTTGCATCATCTTCGTAAGTGATAGTCATTGTACCTCCAGAAATAGCGACGCCTTTTATCTCAACATCCGAAACAAATTTAGACAAGCTCTTCTTGATGATTCTTCCATTCTTTAAAATTACAGTCAGTGTTCGGTCATTCAAAGCATAAGAATCAACTTGATCAGGATCCAATGGACCCGTAAATTGTTTCATTTCAATACTAATGCCGTATTCAAAAATAATCTGCTCATTGAAGAATTCAAGATCCTTTTTAGATTCAATCGTATTCACAACGTTTCCTCCATCCAATTCTTCTAGTACCCAATTTAAAATTTCATTTTTTAAGGAGTGCGGTGCTGTCTGTCCAGAACCATCAACCACCCTTAGTCTAAACTTTCCACCTTTAGCATCAATCGGATCTACTATCTTTACAGAAAAAGGCGCCTGTCCAGGTTCATAATGGACTCTACCGTCGTGATTACCGGCCTCCGCAATTGTGAATAAACGTTCCCTTTCCTCCTGCGAAATTTTCACAAAATTATCCCCAGTACCTTGACCAGAGATCCTTGTCACCACAGGACCTGAACCATATTTAGCCCCCAACTGAGTATAAGTGGACGGGCGAGGAATTACTGTAATCGGTAAAATCTTGTCACCATATCCATTTTTTCTACCCGTAAAATAAGTCAATGGCTGTCCCACAGACGGTGCATTCGGGTCAAAAGGTCTAAACTGATTATAGGCATAAGCAATGGCCACATAGTAATATTTCTTATGGTTAATCAATCTTTTCCCATCTTCGAATGCATCATTCTTAAAAGAAAAAGAATGCCTGATACCGATGTCCATAGTTGTATCCACCTCAGATGCTTTTAATACTGGCTCATACAGTGAAATGGGATTGGTAGGATCTGGATTTGTTGCTATTACTTCCCAGTTATAAAGCTCAGTAATACCATTCTTCACATCCGTTTGTGCTACTAATCTAGATATTCTGGTATCATCTAAATCTCCCAAACTCACATTAGGGGAGATCGTTTGAAAGATTTGGTAACCTTCGAAGAGGTATAGCTCACCTTCATGTGCAATATCTTTTTCAAAATAATTCTCCCCTTTGTTATTAGAAAGAGATTGTGGATTATTGCTCAGTCCAATAACAATTTCTTGATCCAATTCAACAATATCCATGTCTGGAGCATCCGGTCCATCCATTAGTTTAAAACAGTTATCGAATAAATTCTGCGCCTTATCATCCGCAGCTAACAATTTCGTAATGTCTGGTGTAGGATGCTTCACGTTAGGCACCCAAGGTAATCCAATAATTAATTCATTGGTTTTTTCTGGCTTCAATTCAAATGGTCCAGAGGCCTGAACTGTACGTCTATCCCCGACGGCTAATTGAGATTGTGCCATTGACCATCCTGATGGGTCATCTGGCCGTCCTGGAAAGGCAAATTGAATCTCTGGGTATGCGGGATCCTGATATCCATCATCTCCTCCATAATAAGGAGATCCATCCAACCATTTTCCAGTTAAGTAATTGTAGAATCCTTCTGCACTGGTCGGATCTTGAGTACCGCCTGGTGGTGCAGGATCTGTCCCTCCTCTATTGTGATAAGTAAAGGAAGACATCCCTAATTCATTTCCAAATTCATCCAGAGGACCTCTAAAATAATCAATCCCAATCATCGGGATATTTTTATTGTAGGTCGGCACCCCTCCCGCACAAGAACCATCCGCTTGACCATCTACGGCATCAGCATTATAATAATATGCTAGAGACCTAGTAGTATCACAGCCCACAAAATCATCATCCGAACACCCAAGGTCAGCATCTACCCACATGGCAAAATAGCAATCCGAAATAAGATCTGTTGCACGGTTAATCAACTTATACCGCATAAAGGTCATGTCATTTAATTCATCTGTCGTAGCATAAGCAAATGCCTGAACTTGTACTTCCATTCTGATTGCGCTACCTGAAGACTTTTTATGAGGGCCACCATTATCATTATATATTTGAAAGAAAATCTGATCGGCATAGTTCGTATCTGGACACCCTGCTATTTCTATGACTGGATAGTCTCCATCAATAGGGTTATAGATCAAATCCCCATTATTATCATGAAAACTACCTAAATCCTGATTCGGGAGGATAAAGCCATTATTTTGACTCGCAAAAAAGGGATTTCCCTTTGCTGGATAAAATTTTAAATCTTCTGGAATATCTGCTTCAGATAATGTCTCTCCATTATCATTCGCTAATTTCCATTTAATTTTCAATTCCTCGATGTGTGCCCCAGATACAGAAAAGTGTCTATCCCATTCTGAACAAATAGGTGCATCCGTAGTACCATCATTGGGGTTCAAAGGCCCTGGATAGAAATCTGTATTACCATCGTCGGAATAATTTGTTGCTGCCAGTTTCAAGTTTCCACCACTGTCAAAACCACCCATCCACACAGCACCCGCAAAAATAGAAGATACTTCTTCTACTCCTGAGCCTGGCTCTACATTGGGGACGATGTACTTAGCATCATTATAATCCCACCAAAAATCACCCCTAGACAATAATCTAGCTCGAACGTTGTTCACGTTCAAGTCAACTGAATTTGTACCCGGTTGACAATCTGCTCTAAAATCAGCTTTTATAGTTGGTGTCCCTGCAGGCTTGGGTTTTGGAGGTGGATTTTTAGTAAATCCTACCTGAATGGTGCCGATAAAAAGGATGAAAAATAAAATCTTCTTCATTGTTATTGATTTTTTGATGAACGAATACCCCTACCGTTCTCAATTAAAAGTTAAAAATAAAGCCCATGTACAACCTTCTCGGTAGAACAAAATTATTTGGATCTTCTAAACCCCATTGGTAAAAATTCAAATAAGACTCCAAATTTTGTCCAGAGTTTACGATGGTACTCAAACCACTCTGCCCTAGATTCGTTGTCAAATATCCATCATCATAGGCAGAACCCGTTGCAGGATAAACACTCACAATATTAGCTGTATTGAATAAGTTTGCAGCTCTAAAATAAACATTCAAGAATAGAGGATGCTTTGCCCCTTTCTTAGTCAATTTAAAATCTTTATCTACACGCATCCCAACGGTGAATGACCACGGTAGTCTAGAACCATTCAAAGATCCTTCGGTTACTGCACCCGTATATAGTCTAGGCGTTCGTTTGGCCGTATAAGGTCTTCCTGAGTTTCCACTCATCAACAAGTTGACACCTGCATTTTGAAAGATATGTCTTCCAAGCACCCGCATTCCCTGTCCTTCTTCCAGTCTATAATCCAAAATTGCTTGAACCGTATGTCGCTGATCAAAACTCAAAGGAAAGGTCGTTCTTATCACACCACGAGTCGCTAATCCTCTCGTAGAGTTTGCATCCGAGCCCGTACCATTTACAAATTGCAAGGAGTAAGAAGCAAACAGAGAAACATTATTTGTCCGTCTCAAATCATATTGGAAAGTAAACCCTTTGGTCGTTGCAAAATCTATGTTATCAAAAGTAGTATATCGACCTGCTATAGGTACGTTAGTTATCGTTCTACGCTGTATTAAATCTCGCAATTCCTTATAATATGCAATCAATTTAAGCGCAGAGGATTTAGACAATTTTTGTTGAAAGCCAACCGCATAGTCAACAGACTTCTGGGTTCTCAAGGCTGGATTATTTCGGGTGCCTCCATCATTGAAAAAATTGAAATAATCCAATGGAGTCATAATCGTATTTGATGTTGGACGTTGAGAATACACATCATAATGAGCAAAGAAATTAGCTTTGTCAGATATCGGAAACGAGAAGGATAATCTAGGACTTATATCCCATTGAGGTTCATAATCCTTAAAAGAGTCGCCCGATTTAAAACCGCCTTTTCCATTCTCATCTTCAATTTCATGTATCTCTACGGGTTTATCTCGATTATTAGGATAAGCAGGAACCACAACCCCACCGCCAAAAATTATATTACCACCTGACACTTCCTCTCCACTTGGCAGATACCATTGATCTCCATTTCTGTAGGCTTTAACGGCAAGACTTCTTGGTGCAGTGACATACACTTTATAGTCCTCTCCAATATTTTTTGGTCTATCTTTTGTCCCCCCAATATTGTGAAAAACGCCTGCACTTTCTATCTTATATAAAGAGTACTTATCCCTCAGTACTTTTGTATTTGCATCATATCTATCCACCCGCACTCCTATCTTAAAGATCATATCTTCATAGATAAACTTATCTTGAATATAGCCGCCTAAATAGATAGGCCGAGCAGGTGCAACAGGATAATTTCTATTTCCATACTTATCCTTGGAATCAAAAAAGTCATCAAAGGAAGTATTTCGGCCTACTGGATTACCCAAATAATCATATCCATAATAATCCAAAGTTCGTCCACCCTCATGACTGCCTATTATTTCTGATCCTGCAAACATATCCATAGACAAATCGCTAGGACTAAAGGAAAATATATTAATGTAATCATTTAGACCTACATTGGGATCTAGATCTCGAATGGCCTTAAAGAAGCGTTTATTTTCATCAAAATTGGACTCCAATTCAGCTCCATACAAGACGGGCTTAATTGGCTGCCCGTTAAAGATGGTATCAATCACACCCAAAATAACTGTAGAATCTACACCATGCAAGGCGCTATTTGCTGTCTGGAACGCAATGTTCCAAAGCGCTTGCGGTCTTAAATTGTACTGCACGTCGACCCTTTCCTCATACTGAAATCCCATACTAATAGAGTGGTTACTGTTGGTTTTAGGGCGTATGTCAAAGGTAATATTTCCCTGTATAGATGCTAAGTCTTGTGACCCATACAAGTAGGTGTTATACACTTGATTGGCATTTTTATACAATGGAGAACCTGATACCAGTTGTCCCCAAATGTTATCAATCGCAGTATTCCTTGCGACCCCACTTGGTCTTAGCAATTCATTCACACCCGTGATCGCATCGCCATTGGGGTTGTATGCAGATAGTCCAGGATTCACATCACTTGGTCTATAGCTTTGAAATAAAGGCGCGTACCCATTTTGAAAAATATATCCAATTCCAGCCCCAACAGGAACCTCCGCCGCTCCTGTGACAGGGGTTGATGAAAAATCAAGCGTAGGTCGATAATCAGATTCTATATATCCTGCATGACCATAAGCAAATAAATCATCTCCGTATCTCCCATCCTTTCGGCTAAATTCTCTTTTTTGATAAGAAGCTAATATTGTATAGGCAAAATTTCTTAGCAAACCTTTTTCATCCTCCGCAGAAGAGCCTGACCAATTGCCCAATTTATGTCTCACCCTAAAAATCCCTCTATATCTTCTATCATATCTCGTTGGGTTGTTCTGTGAATTCATAAACTGCCAGCCAAAAGGAGTAAATTTATCCACATCATCCGTAAAAGTTCCAGTCAAGGTCATTTGCAATTTATCGGTCAATCGTGCATCTAGCTTAGTCGTTATTGCGATGTTTCGACTTTGCTCATCTGGAGAGTAATTTAACTTCCAAATATCCACTCCTGTTTCTCCATCTTTGCCGATGGTCGTATATTCCTGTGCTGTAGAAAAAACAGATTGATTTCTTTCAAAAGTAGGATTAGCCTCAGATGCCCGCTTGGCTTCATCACTGGCTACATATACAGGTACAAAGCTCTTTTGATCATCCTTTTCTTGACGATACTGACCTGATATTCTGAATCCCAAGATGGTTTTCTTATGACCTCCTTCTATTTTTTTTGTAATAATAGGACCTGCTAGATTCAAATAGCCTAGGTTATATCCATAAGGATCTAAATATTCCGAACTCTCCGCTTCCAAGCTACCCGAAAATTTACCAGAAGGACCTTTAGTCGTTACCGCCAATATTCCTCCACCCGTATCTCCATACTTCGCTTCAATACCCCCTGTCATCACTTCTAACTGATCTATTTCAGTAGCTGGAGGTAACGGACCTCTAATACGCACATCATCCAGATAAAAAACCGTTGAATTCGATCGTGCACCGCCAATATTCAAATCATTGCTACCATCATCAATCGTATTAATTCCAGGTACTGTAGCGGCAGCACCTAACACATTTCTTGTGGGTAGCTTCTGCATCTGCTTAGCACTAAATCCTCCACCGCTGCCCCCTTCTTTATCTACTAGAGGTATCTTATACGCTATTACTGTAGCACCCGCAACGACAATTCCTTCTTTTACCAATGTAGCATCTAACGAAGTTGACTTACCTGATTTTACGAGTACGCCGGTAAATGTCTGATCTTGGAAGCCTATGATCGAAAAAACGACCGTATAGGTACCTGGATCTACAGGAACTGAATAAGTCCCATCAAACTCTGTAGAAGCCCCTCCAATATATACACCATCCTTCTCTAGGGTTATAATAGTATAATCCAATGGTTTCCCAGTGTCATCTTTCACTGTACCTCGAAGTATGGTCTGA
>CAYRVZ010000153.1:0-7188 GCA_964427815.1 uncultured Saprospiraceae bacterium
AAGTAAGGGCTTGCGCAAAAAGACACTAAAAGCAGCTAATGGGTTTTATTCTTGTAAATCCTCTAAATCTCCTTTATAAAGGAGACTTTAGGTATAAAACCCATTTTGCTATCTCTTAGAATTGAATCTGGTCTAGAAGCCAAATCAAGACCCAAGTGGCTAATTCCGAGCAAGTTGTGCCTCCATCATAGCAAAATAATAGTTGACCTTTAACACCATTTTCAAAGGGGGTTTGGGATTATTTTTCAATAATAAGGCCGCAGCATCCAATAAATCACTGGTCCAGAAATGGCTACATACAACCAGAAAGGAAATAGTAATCTAGCTAGTTTTTTATGGCGTTCATAACTTCCTGTAATGGCCCGGATATACGTAAAGAGGATAAAGGGTAAGATGACCGCCGCCAAAACAATATGCGTCACTAATAGAATTAGATATACAGTCCGTATCATTCCCTCTCCGCCAAATTGAGTCTCGGGGGTTGTAAAATGATATAACACATAGCTAATTAGAAATAAACTAGACAGAATAATGGCTAAAGTCATGACCCGCTTATGCGCTTGGATGTTTTTCCGTTTAATAAAAATCAACCCAATAACCAAAAGAATAGCCGTAGTGGTATTCAAAGCGGCATTAATGCCCGGTAAAAAGCTAAAATCAATATCTGTTTGGATTTTAACTCGCCGCATCAGACCGACAACCAGAAAAACGACAATAGATAGTACAATCGCTATTCTATTTAATTTTTTTTCTCTTTTTGAATTTGTCGTAACAGTCATCAGATTACTTTTCCGTTTCTCTAATGAGTTCTGCCTTTGGCGTTTTCTTTGGCGGTAAGAAATAAGCGATGTGCTTGACGAATAATTGGTTATCGTCCTTATCAGTCAAATCATATTTTTTAACCAAGCGCCCTTCCCTATTTATCAAATAACCTTCTCCACTGAATGTCGGCTTCAACTCGGACAAGGCTTCCGCCAAATCTGCTTGACGATCTTGCGGAAAATCCCATACTTGAACCGTATCTTCTATTCCATCTATTCCATTCACGATGAAGATAACGTCGGTTCTATTGTCAAATTGATCATGTAGTTGGGTAAAAAACTTGGAGGTATTAGCAGTGGGAAAACATAAGACGGTTACATTACCTGCCGTGCTCAGCACTTTTCCAGCGGCAAAACGTTTCTGAAAAGGTTCTATCAATCCATAATCCTCCAAAGATTTAGATAAATCTTTACGATATCGTACCCCTTTATTCACAAAATAAAAAGCGACTAACGGAAATCCAACTAATACAACCATTGCCAAAAAAGAACCAAAAACCTTTTTTCCTTTCATCTAGCTTAATGGTGTACTTTCTCCCCGTGAGGTGTATGGATGTCGTGATTCACTTTTGGGACTTCAGGTAAGTGTTCATCAGTACCTTTGGCTCTTCTTGTCTCAAAACTAGCCCCGTCATTCGTAAAGGCAATAGCTCCCCAAAGCAACAGTGACAAAGGAATTGCAAGTCCCCAACGTAGCGCCTTGGATTCATACTTCAAGTGCATGAATTCTCCAAGAATATAGATTGCTTTTATCAAACTGAAAACAACCATTAAAACCGCATAAATAGAACGATTTATGTGAAAACCTTCAATCAGGTGTCCCTTGCCCAATAAAGAAATAAATACTTCTATAATGGTGATGATACCCAAGAATATCAAACCTTTTACAACCGTCTTTTTTTGTTCTTCGTATGTCAAATGTGCCATTATTCTTTTTTTAAAGTAGGTAAAAAACTAGGAATACAAATACCCAAACCAAATCGACAAAGTGCCAATATAGTCCGATTTTCTCAACCATCTCGTAGCCGTTTTTACGGTTTTTATAAATACCGCTCATCACATTCAGCATAATAATGGTCAAAAATAATACGCCCGTAAATACGTGAAATCCATGAAAACCCGTAATGATAAAAAACAAGGCACCAAAGTCACGAGGACCAAAAACCTGCGCTTTCACTACACCTTTTTCAGCGCCAGACGTTACTCTATATTGCTTGGGATCCCAAGCTCCATCATGTTTGTGGATAAGGTAACCAGATCCAGCATGAAAGGTCTCTCCATCTGAGCCATCAGCATTGATATAAACACCGTCATTTTCATATTTTCCGAAAGGATTTGTATAGAGTGATACATTTTCATCATTGATTAGATTATTCCATTCCCAAGCCTGACAACCCAAGAAGGTCAACCCACCCAGTATCGTTAGACCCATCCAAAATACAACTCCTTTTTTATTTTCTCGCTTACCTTCTTGTACCGCTCGGACCATAGTGACTGAGCTCAAAATCAATACAAAAGTCATCACCGTCACAAATATCAAGGGCATACCATGATATCCACCCGGAAAGTTGGCGAATACAAAATCTGGCTCTGGCCAAGTGGTAGAACTAAAGCGTAATGCTCCATAGGCAATCAGAAACCCACCAAAGGTGAATGCATCCGAAAGCAAAAAATACCACATCATGAGCTTACCATATCCTGACTTCAAAGGCTTATCGCCACCTTGCCAGGCTGTTCCGTAATCAACTTCGTGATGTTCTTCTACTGTAGTGTGATCAGACATTTCTGAAATTTTATTGTGTAAACAAAAAGAGCAACAGGTAAACCCAAAGGATACCTATAAAATGCCAGTAATGCAATACTAGCTCAAATCTATTTTTTCTCCGACGAGTCGGTTTATAAGGTAATTTGTAGGCAAATACCAAAGATAATATCAACGCAACTATCCCGCCAAGGACGTGCAAAGCATGAAATCCAGATATCATATAGACAAAAGAACCAGAAGGATTTCCCGAAAGGAGAATACCCATGTCCATCAGCTCGGTCCATCCTTTGTACTGCATGATTACAAATACAATCCCCATCAGGAAAGCAGCAATTAACATCAATTTATATTGTTGCTCCTTGCCTTTTTTGAAGCCCACATAGGATAATTGCAAGAAGATACTGCTCAATACAATCGCAAGGGTGTTGTAATAAAAAATATTTGGAAGCTTATATTCCAACCAATTACCACCCGCTTTTTTGACAACATAGGCACTCGTCAAAGCGACAAACATCATCGTGATAGATCCCAACGATAAATACAATGCCAGCTTATGTGGATGTATTTTATTTCTAAAATCTATTCTATCTTGTGCTTTTCCCATTAATTAAGTATTTAGTGAATAAGCCAATAATACGACTGGCAAATAAATAAAGGAAGCATACATCAACTTTCTTGCTGCTTTGTCTGTGCACTGCTTATACAGTTCGTAGCTCCGATACATAAAGAATAAACCCGATAAAGCAACCACAACTAAGGCGAATATACTATTTAGATTGTTCCAAAATGGCATCAAAGAAAAACCAACTAAAGGAATACAACTCCAAATGCTTATTAAGCCCACTTTTTCATCTTTCTCTCCCTTAAACGGCAGCAACAGAAATCCAGCCTTTTTATAGTCCTTATCCCCTATCCAAGCAATCGCCCAAAAGTGACCAAACTGCCAGAAGAATTGCATTGCAAATAAATACATCGCCATCGTCGAAATCGTCCCAGAAAATGCAACCCCTCCAATCAGTAAAGGTAATGCTCCAGGAAACGCGCCTATCAATACCGCAATATTAGAAAAGCGTTTGAAAGGAGTATAAACAAAAGCATACAATATCATCGAAAGACTAGCTAAAATAGCCGTCAAAGGGTTGATCATCGCTAGCAAAGTAATACCCATCAAAGCCATAATACCCGCATAAAAAACGCCTTCTCCAGAAGTCATTCTTCCTGCCGGAATAGGCCTGTCTTTAGTGCGTTCCATCAAGGCATCATAGTCCCGCTCAAATACTTCATTCAAAGCATTAGAAGCCCCTGTCACCAAAAAACCGCCAAATCCCAAAAGGATATAGGTGGACAAAATCGCCTGCCCAGCTGAAGTTACATATAACGCCACTAATGACGAGAATATAACCAAAGCTCCTAGTCTAAACTTGGTCAATTCTACAAAATCCCGAACATAAGTTTTAGCTTGCTGCCTACTTGTCGTTTTTACTTGACTCATTAATTAATGTATTGGCGTTGTTTCCTCATCTAATTTAGGCTGTATCTGAGGGATATAATCTATCCCATCTTTTCCGTAGTCATACGGCCAACGGTGAACCGTTGGTATATTGCCAGGCCAGTTTCCGTGTCCTGTATGTATTGGTGTCGTCCACTCTAAAGTATTAGACTTCCAAGGATTCTTAGTAGTCATTTTCTTTCCATAAAAAATACTGTGGAAGAAATTTGCAAGGAAAACAATCTGTAAGAAGAAAGTAATTATCGCAACTATCGTAATGAATTGATTCAGTTCCGCAAATTGAGAAAAACTCTCAAACACATCAAATGAATAATATCTTCTTGGGACTCCCGCCAAGCCCATATAGTGCATCGGCCAAAAAATCAAGTAGGCACCAATCATCGTCCCCCAAAAGTGTAGCTTCCCTAGCGTCTCATTCATAAAACGTCCGTACATCTTCGGGAACCAGTGATAAATCCCTGCAAACATGCCAAAGAACGCGGCTACACCCATCACTATGTGAAAGTGAGCGACAACAAAATAAGTATCGTGCATCTGAACATCCAATGCAGCATTACCCAAGTATATCCCCGTTAATCCACCAGAAATAAACATCGATACAAATCCAATAGCAAAAAGCATGGCTGAATTAAATCGGATGTTTCCTCCATATAGAGTCGATATCCAGTTAAATACCTTTACGGATGAAGGTATCGCTATAATCAATGTGAAGATGATAAAGAAGTTAGAGATGAAAGGGTTTAGCCCCGACACAAACATATGATGCGCCCATACTAAGAACGATAAGAATGCAATCGACGCAATAGATATGACCATCGCTTTATATCCAAAAATCGGCTTGCGCGAATTGGTGGACAATACTTCTGATGCGATACCCATTGCTGGTAAAATGATGATATATACTTCTGGGTGTCCTAGAAACCAGAACAAATGCTGGTATAATACTGGACTACCCCCTACATTATCTAATGCTTGTCCATTAATGAAAATCTCACTGAGGTAAAAACTAGTTCCTAAACTTCTATCCGCCATCAACAATAAGAAACCCGAAAACAATACTGGAAACGATAACAACCCTATAATTGCTGTGATAAAAAACGACCAAATGGTCAATGGCAAGCGCCACATACTCATTCCTTTTGTACGCAAGTTCAACACGGTCGTGATATAATTAATACCCCCTAAGAGCACCGACACCACAAAGAAAGTCAAACTTATCAGCCATAAGGTCATACCCATGCCAGAGCCAGAGGAGGCTTGGGGCAATGCGCTCAACGGTGGATACGCCACCCAACCGCCAGCAAAAGGCCCTGTACTTACAAATAAAGACATAAACATAATGATACCCGCCAATGCAAAGAACCAAAAAGACAACATATTCAATAGCGGTGAAGCCATATCTCTCGCTCCTATCTGCAAGGGAATCAATAAGTTACTGAATGTACCGCTCAATCCTGCTGTCAATACAAAGAACACGATGATCGTACCGTGCATCGTCACCAGTGCATAGTAAAAATCCGCAGCTAAATGTCCGACACCCGCACTATCAATGACAATCCATTTGCCCAATAAAGGCTTAATCCAAGTCATCGAATCCTCCGGAAATCCAAGCTGCATTCTAAAAATTACGGACATCCCTGCCCCAATAACTGCCCAAAACATCCCTGTAATCAGGAATTGCTTAGCAACCATCTTGTGATCCATTGAAAAAATGTACTTTGAAAAAAAGTTGGATCTGTATGGATCTTCGTCATGATGATCATGAAAGTGGTCGTTATAACCTTCTTCTTTCAATAACTTCTCTTCATCAAGTAGGATAGTATTCTTTTCCATATATGGTTGATTATTAATTTAGTATTTTTTTGCGCAAGCGAACCTCACTTAATGTTCAGTCCCTTCGTGTACTTCCTCTACCGTTGTCTTTTCGATGACGCCATTGTTTAAAGTTTCAATAGTGTCCACGTTTGTTTCAATGGGTTTAGGGGTCTTTTTGACAGATGTCAAATAATAGGAATTTTGCTCTTTTAACCATGCCTCATATTCTGCCGGCTCGACAACCACTACTTCTTTCTTCATGCTAAAGTGACCCTTACCACACAACTCGGCACAAGCCAACACATAATTAAATGTTTCCCATTTCTTGGGGCCATCTGGCTCTTCTGGATCTGCTGGCGCTTGATATTCTGGTATCGTCGAAAGGCGTTGTCTGTATTCTTCTGTCGTGTATTGTGGTGTAAAGATGGCATGTGTAGGCATTCCTGGTACGGCATCCATTTTTACACGAAAGTGTGGCAAAAAGAAACTATGTAAAACGTCTCTCGCTGTTATCTTTACCCTTACTTGCTTACCTTTCGGCAAAACAATCTTACTGACATGCATATCATCATGGTTCTTCGCATCATCCCAGTTTTGTCCCAAAGGATTAGAACCTGTAATCAGGCGAAAATTTCTAGCCCCAAACTCTCCGTCTGGTCCTGGATAACGTAAAACCCAACCAAACTGAAACCCAGTCGCCTCTAACTCAATTAGATTTGACTTATCCTCCACATCAGGCATAATGTCATTCCAAATATCTAGACCACCAAAAACTAACATGGTCATCACCACTGCAGGCGTAATCGTCCATATCAATTCTAACTTATTATCGTGAGAAATATATCTTGCCTTATGACCCGCTCTTTCTCTATATTTAAAAGCAAACCAAAATAAGGCGATATGCGTCAAAACAAAAACGATTCCTGTAATTAAAATAGTTCGCCACAACAAGGTATCTACTTGTGTACCATGTACAGAAGCAGCATCATGAGGACCAAAACCCAGCATATAATTTTCATAATGGTAATTCGCCCAAAAAACGCCGACTAACAAAACGACCATAAAGGCAACCATCAGGAGCCCTTGTACATTAGAAGCTTTAAAATTTACTTCGTCCTGATTTTTCAGACTTTTTGCTACTTCTATTAACTTGGCCCCTCTCAATAAAACGACCAAAACCAAAAAAGTACTTATTAGTATTAATACTAGTGTCATAACTCTCGAATTGTTTGGCACAAATATAGGAATAGATCTGATACATCTGACTTAAATCATGC
>CAYRVZ010000154.1:0-7178 GCA_964427815.1 uncultured Saprospiraceae bacterium
TCATGCCCACCCTTAGCGTCTTAGCGTCTTAGCGGTTTCTCCCCTATGCCGTTCATGCCACCCTTAGCGTCGTAGCGTGACTTTGAATCTTAAAAAAACGCCACATAATAAAAAAAATAGTATATTTTTATTTTAGATATTATTAATAGTTATACAAAACCTTATGTGTAGAAGCAGCATTATTAGCCTGCTGCGAATAAAGTAAAATAGCATACATAAAATATATATATATTTATTTATTATAAATATAATAAAGTTGCATATCAATGCGTTTTCTCTTATATTTGTAAGGCGTTCGAGATCCTTCTGATTCTATCTCTTCGCAAACAAACAACATATCCAAAACACACAAAACACTTTTACTATGATCATCCTTGCTGCGCTTTTACTCGTCATGCTCCTCGTTCTAAAATATCAACAGTATGTTGAAGCCTAGAATGAAGGACTAAAAAATTAATTTCCCAATTAAAAGCCATCACACAGTGATGGCTTTTTTATATTTTATACGCCAACTTTGAATCAGAAACTATTTTGGTTGTGCATACTGGACTTATGGGTTATGCATCAAAGTTTGGGCATTATATTTTCCACTCTTATTCCAAGAGCCACTCACAACCGATTAGATCCGCTTCAAAATCAATATCCTTCAGTCGTTGGACCAGCTGACAAGAGTGATTGGATTCCTTGATTTTTTCTTGTGATTGCGTACATACTTCGGATGTGCTCCAAACCATATTTTCAAAGACATAAGGTCTGTAATCATTCATGCCTATTAGGTAGTATCCACCATCGTAGGTCGGGCCTAGAACAAAGTCATTTTGCCGCAAGACCTCGAAAGCTGAATCTATTATCACTGGCGATATTTCAGGAATATCTGTACCAATCAAAACTATCTTTTCGTACGCAGAAAATCCTACTTTAAAGGCATGAGCCATTCGTTCTCCTAGCCCCTCTCCATTTTGTACTAACTTCTGCTGTGCCACTGAAGTCCAAATATCTTTTTCCGCAAGGAAGTCACTATAAAAGACCCACACATCCCCCGCCCAATTCTTCGCTGTACTAGAGGATTTACTAAGTAATTTTTTAAAGATGCGCAAAGCTTGTTCTTCTCCTAAAGTCTTTGCTAATCGTGTCTTGACTTTTCCTAAGACCGGATTTTTGGTGAAGACAATCAGGAGTTTTTTTTTCATCAACGTAGTGTTCTAGTTCTGCAGAAAAACCTTTTCGGATTGAAGTGTCAAGGTCGTAATATCAATACCGTTTTGGGTATATTCGATACGGAATTCATATTCTCTAGAAATTTCAGGTGCAATCTTCAAACGCAGGTGTAGTTCATTTGGCACTTTAGGTTGAGTCTCAAGATAGGCTCCTAAATCCATCTTTTCATTTTTAACAGATTCAGCCACATTTTCAATTATCACATCAAACAAATCTACCAATGAGCTATCCACTGGATGATTTTCATCAAAAGATACTTTCGTATAAATCTTCATATTTGTGATAAATTCATCCGTAGTCGGATCTGAAGGCGAACAAGCTATGAGTGTTGGAAAGAGTCCAAAAGAAGGCGAAATTGCGGAAAAGAAGTATTCAGATTGAAAGTACAAATCGATATTAAAATGGTCAAAGCTTAAACTATCTGAAACCAAATCTCCTGGCCCAGAAAAGGTCTTAGTTTCCTCATCAAACGATAGTTCGGAAAAATTCAAAATAATATTTTTCAACTTATACTTATCCTCGAAAGGACCGCAATCTGTACAAGAAAAGATACTGAGCATTGAAATCAATGCTGTCATCAAAAAGATTAAAATTACTTTGGATTTCATATTTTTTATTTCTTCACAGGCTTTAAAACGCCCCGAAACTACAATCCGTACTTTCGAGGCGTTCTTAATTTCTCTTATGATTTAAACTTTACTGTTTATCCAATTCAATTATCACAAAAGTACCAGCCTTACCATTTAGCTCACATTCTAGCCCGATGGTTTTTTGAGCTTTATATCTGACATTTGTTGCTTGGTCTGCACCAATCACCGCTTCAAATTTATCCAGATATCGACTAGCTCCACTGGCATTGAAGGCTGCATTCACTTGCGTAAAATCTACAGGTTCTTTAGTAATCAAAATACCAATTCGGTCTCTAGAGCCCAATTCGTCTGCAACCATGGAATGGTCTTTAGGAAATAATCGAGTACCCGTAATCCCACAATACGGCGAATGTTTTTCAGTATAGGGAAATAACACATAACTAGATCCATCTGTTTCTTGTCCAAAAATATAGACATAACATTCAATTGAGTTGGCTACGGCTAGTTTAAATTTATCTCCAGCCTTAATCGGTGTATCAGTAGCAAATATTTTTCCATTTTTCTGATGCAGCGGGATAAAATCTTTAGTTGCGATATTTACGAGCCCAAACTCCACGGCTAATTTATTAGGGTCGAAGTTTGGATCTTTAGCCTTACCCATTGGAAATAAGCCATAGGCCTCTTTAGTAAAATGTGAAAAATCTTCGTAGCGCATCCAGGCTACTCCGTTATTTCCCCATTGTGGGCCCCAACTATTCATAATCTGAAAAGCACCACCTTCCTTATTATCATCATAGCCAATTACACACATCGCATGGCCACCAAAACCACGCATATTATAATCATTCCTTGTTGGAATCCAGATGTCTTTACCTCGCATACCTTCCATAAAAGAACCTCCAACCATGGCTCCGATTACTACTGGAGCTCCTTGCGCTAGGTTTTGTTTCAAAGCAGTCAGATTAGTACCATATCTATCGGCATCTATTGACAAACGATTGTACCCCTTGATTTTATACTGTGCTGCTTGTAACATGTCCTGTTGAGAAGGCGCATTTCCGCAGGTGGTTTCATCGTAAGGAAACTGAGCTAACGGCAAATCACCCCGTTCATGCAATACTTTCATGGCGTTAATCATGTAAGATCCTTGGCAACCTTGCAAAGCAATTTGGTTGTATAAAAACGATGGGCTAAAAATGACTCGGTTGGGATCGGATCCAGTCGCTCTTGCGTGCATAATGGTTCTAGCCCCATACGAAGCTGCCCATCCTACACACGATCCTTGCCGACCTTGTGACCCTCTCTTAGGTGCATACTGTAATAATGACGCAGTACTGGGCAGCGTATTGCCATATCCTTCTGCTAATGGCTCATAAACATCTGCTTTGCTGTATTCTGCTTGACTTAGGGTGGCTCCCGAAAAATAGTCACTTGGATTTGTAGCGCCACCGCCACCACCATTCAACATGTTTTTTCCCCCTAAGAAAAACCACCAAACTGCTCCAGCTGCTAAGAGCAAAAGAATGCCTTTTTTGGAACCTCCCCCTTTGAAAAACATCATGAGTATCATGGGAATGATACCCCCTGCTCCACCGCCTCCCCCACCGGGGCGACGACGCCGTTTATTATCGTAATAATCTTTTTCTCTTTTTCTCCTTGGATCTTCTGGATCCTTTTCCATTCTTATGGGCATGATGTAACGTTTTTGCGAAAGCTATTAGCCTCCTATTTAAAGATTATTGGTTTCCTAAAATTATCGGTAAGCCTGTTTTTCCACCACCTATGACTATCACTTTTGAATTAGGTGATTCTGATAGCTTCAAGGTTGCATCGATACCTTTATCTCTTAGTATCTTATCAGTCAAACTTGCAGATAAAATACTATTGGCTTTTGCTTTGGCTTGCGCCTCAATGATAATTCTTTCTGCTTCTTTACGCTCTTTTTGAAGTCTGTATTCATATTCTAAAGACTCTTGCTCCTGCTTTAATTTTCGTTCAATGGCAGCTTGCAAGGTCGTCGGTAATTCTACTGAACGGATCAAAACAGCTTTTAATTCGATAAAGTTTTTGGCTAATTCTTTTTCTAATTCTGCTTCGATTTTTGCCTGCAACTCATCCCTTTTTGTTGCGTACATTTCTTCGGGTGTGTACTTACCTATCATTTTACGTACACTAGATCGAATCTCTGGGCGAACGAGGGATTTTAGGTAAGTTGAGCCAAATTTTTCATGCAAACTCCCTATTCTTCCATAAATAGGGTTGACCCTGACCGTCACATCCATTTTGATATTTAGTCCATTACTAGAAAGGGCATCCATTTGCTCTTCTAGTTGTACTTCTTTGACATTATAGACATACATCTTATTCCAAGGGGCTATTAGATGAAATCCAGGACTGAAAATATTTTCTTTGTCTAATCCAGTCGTAAACTGCCTGAATATTACACCCCGTTGTCCTGGCTTGATCGTTAAAAACATCCCGCCCAACATACTGAGTATTATAACCATTGCTACCACAAATATTATGATACGAGGTAGCCATTTTGCTTGATCCATTATTTCTTTGTTTAATTTATTACTTAGAAATCTCTAAGAGCCTACAAATATAGTAAAAATAATGGAAATTAGGGGTTATTCCGTTGAGCGTTGCAGCGACACCCAAATGATGGGTAAAAAAACACCCAATTGATAAATCAATTGGGTGTTTTAAATAGGTGGTTACTAATCCATGCTTAAAATAAGGTGCTGTATTTCAAGTAGAAAGAACCCACAGAACTGACCCTTCTTCCAATCTCTCCTGCTTCAACCCCTTCGTATTCTCCATTATCGTTTCTATCCACATTAACCATGATGTCATGATCGTATAACATTTCACCTTTAAGCGCTAGAGAGAGGTTTTTAGTAATTATGAAGTCTAAAGCATGACCCCAAAGTACATCAATGTTTTGTGGATTAAGCAGGTAGTTAGAGAATAAATCTAACTGCGTAGAATAAATCACTTTTTCATTGAAGAACTTGTTGTTGTACTGAGCTTTTAAGTTCGCTCCTGCTTGAAAAAACATTTTTTCGTATTCCGTTTCAGAACCTTCTTTCAATTTATTACCATGCAGACCCAATTGCGCAATATCGTCATCAGCTACATAAATCAACTTAACACCAATCGGTGCAAAGAATACAGAAAAATGGTTGTTGTGCTTATAGTCTAAACCCGGGGACAAACTAATTCTTACTGGAGAGAATAGGTTTGCAAGTTTTTTCTCTTCTGCTCCATCTCTTCCTCTCAAGAAGTTTTCTGGATAAGTCGGTAATAACAAAGTTTCGACATTCAAGTCAATCGCACCAAAAAGTTTGTTTCGGATTTGGTGTCCGTACCGAGAGTTAAAACGGATTACATCCACGTTCTTTTGATATCTGCCTTTGTTTGATTTCAAGCTCTGAACCGCTAATTGGAAATCAATGTTATTATCCCAATAATCTTTGCCAGACTTCAAGTTAACGAAGAAAGTACCTAGTCCCCCTAAACCGAATCTGTTTTCACCAGAACCAAATCTTGGGTTCATTAATCCAAGTCCTGCTAAGTCAAAGCCGAAAGCTCCTCCTTTTCTCCAACCATCTGGAATTTCTTCCCCAGCAGTCATCTTTTTAATCTCTTCCATACGTTTGTCATCTGCTTGCGCAAATAATAGGACACTAGAAAAAACTAGCCCTAATATGAGTAAAATTTTGTGAGTCATTGTAAGTTTATTTTGTTTAACAATGTCACAAAGATACACATATTTCCTTTTTTTATCACGTATTAACAAAAAAAAGAGGTAGTGCAACCACGCACTACCTCGCCCTAACCAAATAAAACCAAATAAAAAATTTCTTTCGCAACACCATTATTCAAACAATGAATCTTTGTCACTACACAACAAAGATAGAATATTATTTGCTTATTTGCACACACCCCCCTCTAAATGGATTGGATTATAGACTATAACAATTAGTTAAGTTTTTGGAAATCAGCTATACATTTGGGTAAATACTTATTTGACTTGCCATAAATTTTGTGAAAGCAAAAAAATCATATCCTTGATATTAAAGAAAAAAAATTAAAAAAAGTTACTTGGACAATTCTAGTGCAAGCCCACCTGGAAGTGCTTATTGGGTTGCCCCTTTAGTATATGACCCTAACAATCAAATGACCGTTTATGATTTCAGAGATGCGGTTTATAAAAGTGAAGATTTTGGTACTACTTGGGTTAATGTAGGTAAACCTTTTTGGAATAATACTACAAGAGGTGCTGTGTAGCGTTATTTCTTTACTTTTTCAAGTAATTTGCTTAATGTAATTTTAGAAAGTTTAAAATTTGCAATAGAATAATTTCGTATTTTTTCAATTGGCTCAACAGTGCTTATTGTATCTGTAAAATTCATAAAATCACCTCTGGAATTGTTAAATAATTTACTATCATTTGGGGCAGATAAATCTCCTATGTGAAAAAAAGTTTTGGGTAATATTTCAAAAAAAGATTGTTTAGTTTTCTCTCTATAATTTAGATTAGTTACATTTCCTTGATATTCATATTTCCCCCATTCTGCACCTAATTTTGTTAAACCATAGAGCTTACTATTAGAAAACATTTCTAAAGAAGGAAGTTCATTACTTTCGAAATCCATTATAAAAAAGTCAATTCTTCCTTCATTTTTTTTATGTTCAGAACTAGTCAAATAAACACCGATATATTTATTGTTTATATTTTTATAAGAGAAACACATTCCTGCTTTATATGAAGTATCGACTTGAGTTTCTTTTTTTCTTCTTATGGCGTTTTTTTTGTCTGTAGAAATTTTAATTAGAAATTGCTCTAAATATTTTTGGCGTTTTTTTAAAAAAGTATCATCTGCATCAAGTTTTATGTTTAACTCAATATCTTCTTTAGTATCTATTATTCTCTTAATTTCATTTAATGTACTTTTTGATAATGCCTTGCATTCCCAACTGGCAAAAGCTAAACCAAGCCAAGCATTTGTTCTTTCGTACTTGAATATATCTGAATTTTCTTTTAAGATTAACTTTTCCAAATCTTTAGGGTCTGCACCTTCGTTATAATAAGTTAGAAAGTTATCTCTAATTTCACACGAAGTATCATTTCCTAATATTGATGCATTCCAGGTTCCCATTTACTTTTTTTTTTAATGCTACACGGGAGTCTGCGCAACTATCCCAAAACCTAAAAAAAATAAGGCTTCAAAAAGCGCACCGACCCTCTAGGCCATTTTTAATTCCATTATCCGGATACAAGGTAAGTATTTTCTAGATATTTTGAGGCCGCTAAAGGGCTTAAAATCAAGATTATAAGCGAAAATACTAATTAAACAGCGTTTT
>CAYRVZ010000155.1:0-7162 GCA_964427815.1 uncultured Saprospiraceae bacterium
CTACCTGCTTCTATTTTTGAAGTAGGATGGACTTTACTACCTTTACATGATTTTCTTCTTATTTTTTTCAATAATTTAAACCAATAATGCTCAAGTATCATATTGTTAGTATATTATTTAATATTCATTTTTGTAATTCCTACACCAAATGCAAATAAACACCAAAATTGCGATATATCTATAACTCCTAGTGAAAATAAACTGTAAAATAAAAATAAAATCATACTGTAAAGAAAAAACCTAATTTGCTTATCTTTTATATATATGAAAGAATAGGAGAATTTAAACATGGCCGCCATATAAAACAACCCTCCTATTATCCCTGTAGCCATCAATATTTCCAAAATACTATTATGGGGATAAAAATGCATGTATTTTTCAACAATATTATCTCCAAAAATTGGGTGTTCTAAAAATTGATGCCATGCTGCTGACCATTGGCCTTTTCTTATATCACCACTTAAATCTTTTCCTCTACTTACATTTTCCATTCTACGTAAGATCATAAACTTCTGAATATTGGGGATAACATATTGGACTGTGATCCAAACCAAAAAACCTAATACAAGAAATATATATTTCCACAAATGTACACTTTTGAATCTCATTTTTAATTGATATAGAAAATATATAACCAATACAACGACATAGGCCAAGATAGGCCCTCTTGAAGCCCCTAAAATAAGTAAAGCCATTCCAAAGAAAAAGAAAATCACATCAAACAACTTAAATCCTGTATTAATTAGACTGTACAAAAAGACAAAGGCTATAAACCCACCATATTGTGACATTATAATTGGATTTATTACACCACCGTCTTCCCCAAAACCAACTCGATCTATAAATATATTCATTGAGAATCCAATTTCTTTCGAAACAATATATAACAGAGCAATAGTAGTTAATAAAGCAATTTTTTTTATATTTCTAAATAACCGGTTTATTATTAGCCTTTTGGCTACAATACCAATGGCAATTGATGGAATCGCACAACCAAGAATCCCTTGCTGAAAGTAAAATATAAAATTATGTCCTGCATATCCTCTCCCTCCCAAGATCCAAAAATGATATATTAATCTACCTAAATATACAAACCAAAACAACGCAATAAATATAACACCAAGAGGTATTATAACAGTTTTTTTTCTTAAAAACTCAACAAACAAAACAAAAATAGACAAACCTAAATATCCTGCTCTATAAGCAACAGATAAGGGTGTACTTGATACGCCCAATGCGATACTTATTGAAGCAAAAACAGGGTAAAGTAATAACACTGCTATAAGTACCCATTCGGCGGAAAGAATCTGCATAGCTGAAAGAGATAGATTTAACTTAGTATTTTTACGTGTTAATGCATGTTTGTTATTGATCAACATTTAATCTCTTCCCCTTTTACCCATATGAACTTGGCTCAGCCAATAATCCTTTAAAATTTTCTCCACACCACCCGATTGATATAATCCGTATAGGATACAATAATTCTCACCATTTTATCCGACACATTCGGCATACTATAATCAGCTACAGGTCTCAAAGTCCTATCTTCACCACGTAGTTGACTGTCTAATATATCCAAGCCTTGCATCACCCTTTCTACATTTAACCCCACCATCATCACCGAAGCTTCTTCCATGGCTTCTGGGCGCTCATGTGCTTCTCGCAGGTTCAATGCTGGAAAATTAAGTATAGATGACTCTTCTGATATCGTACCACTATCTGATAACACTGCCTTGGCATTCATTTGTAGATTGACATAATCTGAGAACCCCATCGGCTTCATCAGCTGTACTAACTCATGAAACTTGGCTCCTGTAGCTTTCACCCTGTTCATTGTTCTTGGATGAGTGGATACGATGACAGGTAACAGATACTTCTCGGCAACAGCGTTCAAAATATCGACAATCTTCAAAAAACTATCGTCTCCATCGACATTCTCTGCTCGATGCATAGAAACAACAAAATATTGATATTTTTCAAGTTTAAGGTTAGATAATACATGAGATGCTTCAATCTTCGGCAATTGATAATTGATCACTTCATACATCGGACTACCAGTCTTGATAATTCTGTCAGGTGACAATCCTTCTCTCAATAGATATTCTCTTGCTATATCACTATATGTAAGATTGATATCACTGATATGATCCACTATTTTACGATTTGTCTCTTCAGGTACTCGTTGGTCAAAGCATCTATTGCCTGCTTCCATGTGAAAGATAGGAATCTTATGTTTCTTAGCAGGTATAGCACATAAACAACTATTGGTATCTCCAAGCACCAAAAAGGCATCTGGTTTCTGCTCTACCAATACAGGTTCTATTGCATTAATGATATTCCCAATGGTTGTGGTCGCATTGCTACCTGCCGCATTGAGAAATATATCTGGCTTACGAATGTCCATATCTTCAAAGAATACTTCGTTGAGTTCATAATCGTAATTCTGCCCCGTATGAACGACTATATGTTCAATAGTTTCGTATTTATCCAATGCCGCTAATACTCTCGATAGTCGTATTATCTCTGGTCTTGTTCCTACTACTGATAATACTTTTATTTTTTTCATGCGTGTTTTTTCTCTTTATTTTTTATTAACCAGGCTATCTTTAACATCTTCGTAATATGTATCTGCATCCTTAGAATCATAAGCCTCGTTAATCCAAAACAGTGTTACCAATTCCGTATCACCGATATTTGTGATATTATGCGTATGCCATATCGGCATATCCACATAACTTGGGCTGTCTCCATCCAATTCATATCTAATCACATCACCTGTTCCTATTCTTCTCAGTTCTATACTTGCTCTTCCACTTATTACAGAAAACCGCTCTACTTTTCTAGTATGAAAATGATTGCCTCTTGTAATACCGGGTACTGTAGTAGAGTACGAGTTTTGTCCTTTTGAATTTGCCCTTAATATTTCTACAAAACTTCCTCTACTATCTGTATGTTTTGTAAATTTCACGGGAAAATGATCATTTGGCACATAACATCTAAAAGTATTGAACAGTGCAAGATCAAAACTACTATCCAGATTGGGGATTTCTCCGTTTTCAATATAAAGTTTCTTAAATAACATTAATTTCTCAAGTAATTGTGATACAGATATCTCATGTCTTGGTTCAAGTTCTACTTTGCCGATAGTTTTGGCTTTTACCAATTGATAAACATCATCTATCAGCTCATTTATATAAATCAATTTTATCACGCCATCGCTGATTATTGTCGGTATTTCACCATGAGTGACCTTATGGCAAAATGTAGCGACCACTGAATTATAATTAGGTCGCCCAAACGGTCCAAACACATTGGGTATAACCATACTCGTTACAACAGCTCCATTTTTATCAGCCCATGCTTCCAACAATTCTCTGCCTTTTTTCTTTGACTTTCCATACAGATTGTCTCGACCTTCTTGAGTCGAAGATGAAAATAGGACATGTGGAATAACTTCCTTTCGTTCACAAGCTGAAATTAATTTCATCACCAATTCAACATTAGTATCATAAATCTCTTGTTCATTTTCCGCTCTATTTTTTGCAGCGAGATGAACAACTACATCTACTTGAGAAACAAATTCATCCAATTTCTGACTATCACTAAAATAACTTCGTTCAAAATTTATTAACTCCACATCGTCCTGCAAATTGAGATAATTGTACAAATGATTCCCAATAAATCCAAACTGTCCTGTTATTCCTATTTTCATAATTTTTCTTCCATATGTCCATATCATAGATTACAATTGGAATCACATCATATGAGGAAACCGATAATCATCCTCCCCTGAGTCTTCAAGAGTCTTATCTGAGAACACTATCAAGCTCGAATCTTCTTCTAATGCACTAAATCCATTCACATACCCGCCAGGAATATGCAATAATACTGGATTACTAGCCTGAAGGATATAGCTCTCTATATTTTCATCCAATCTTGGATTATCCCAATTTTCAATCTTTATAAGCTCTACATTAAAACTTCCCTTTGCACAATAGATCCACTTCTGCTCGATTTTATGTCCTTGCCAAGCTCTAACCACTTTAGTATCGGGATGATCTATACGATAAAAACGCTTGATAGCAGACATGTCAAATTCATTGAAATAATGCAATGTACCTCTATCGTCCGTATGCTTTCCTCCTTGGACTTGCTTCATTGTTTGTGTTTTTTATTATCAAACAAATTGGGTTAACCATGGGCTTATGCTTATCACTTTAAATGCCCTAGCCAAACCGAATGTATTTCAATATCACACACAGGCCTATCAAAGCCTATCTGGGTCCTTGCTAATCAAATCCAATTTTAGCAATAACTTCTTCGTTCCTTCTACATCTAATCTTCTGGTATTATGCGAATGATAATCATCTACCTTTGATACATCCTCTTCTCCTTCTGAGAAATATCTATTATAATTCAGATCTCGGTTATCAGCAGGAATGCGGTAATAATCTTCAAAATCCTCCGCTTTCAACATTTCTTCTTTGTTCACCAATGTTTCATACAGTTTCTCCCCATGCCGTGTACCTATAATTCTAATTTTCGTATCCGCATTATATAATTCTTTCAATGCTTGTGCCAATACTTCAATAGTAGCAGCTGGAGCTTTCTGAATAAACATATCACCTGGATTCCCATTTTCAAATGCGAACAATACCAAATCTACGGCATCGTCCAATGTCATCATAAACCTTGTCATGTTTGGGTCAGTGATAGTTATCTCTTTACCCGCTTTGATCTGATTGATAAACAATGGTATCACAGAGCCACGACTTGCCATTACATTTCCGTATCTAGTCCCACACATGATAGGCGTATCTATATTTCTAGATTTTGCAATCATCACTTTTTCCATCATCGCCTTCGATATGCCCATCGCATTGATAGGATATACCGCCTTATCTGTACTTAAAATTACGACCTTGCTTACATTCTGTTGAATAGCTGCTTCTAGTACATTTTCGGCACCAAGTATATTGGTCTTTACCGCTTCTATTGGGAAAAACTCACAAGAAGGTACTTGTTTCAATGCTGCAGCATGAAATATAAAATTCACACCTCTTACAGCATTTTCTACAGAACGATAATCTCTTACATCTCCTATATAGTATTTCACCTTAGGGTTATTGATACGATGTCTGAGTTCGTCTTGCTTCTTCTCATCTCTTGAGAATATTCTTATTTCTTTTAGATCTGAATCTACAAATCTATTGAGTACTGCATTTCCAAATGAACCAGTACCACCCGTTATTAAAAGTATTTTATCTTTAAACATTGTATTTGTGTGTTATTTCTTCACCCATAAAAATCTGGATGCTCAATAGCTTAAAATTTATTTGGTTAAAACCAAATCCAATTATCTTATCGCATTACTTTGGCCAGGGCACTCTCAAATATCTCTACCATTCTATCGGGATGAAATACTTCTTTTTGTATTTTATGCTGTACTTCTATGTATCTATGTCTAAATGCCGTAGAACATAACAAATCTACACATTCCAATATTCTCTCTATACTAGTCGAATGACAAGCTATTCCAACATGATACTTGTCCAAAAATTCTGTCGGCGTAGAATCTTTAGGTCCATGATACAATATTGGTGTTCCAGCAGAAGTATAAAATGACAATTTACTTGGGAAAGCCGTTTTTACAGTATAGGCATGTTTTTTATCCATCCAATACGGCAAATAGGCAATATCCGCTTCATTGACAATCTGAATGGCTTCTGCCACGGGTTTTATAGGTTCGTACTGCACCCAGTTCCGCTTCTTATCCCATCTTGATAGATTCCCAATACATCGTACCTTTATCTTTGGTGATTGATCAGAATTATTGCGTTGCTCTACCGCATCCAAAAACGAATTCCATGTTTTGTAAGCATACAATCCTCCTGCAAATATGATGGTGATGGATTCTTTACCAATAGTGTTTAACGCTTTTGACTGCGGAAAGGAAGTTAGAGGTGAAGAGAAAACCATGGTAGTAGATTCTAATCCGTATCTCTCTTTGTATATTTGTCCCATTGAGTCACTTATCGTTACTCCATATTGAGCCTTGGTTAATACCTTTCCAAAATTTGACAATAAATCTTTCATTGCTCTCTTTCCGATACGGCTAGCTTTTCCAAAATACTCAGGTGTATCCCATATCTGAACGATCATCGGTATAGATATACCATCAATAAGATTTGCTGCGATGGCAATATTATAACTACTATTGCATACTGTCCATACAACGTCTATTTGGTGATTTACTATCAAGGTTTTGAGCTCTTCTACACAAGTGTCAAGTTGCTTTTTTTGAAACTTCCAATATCTTAACCCTGACAATACTGGATAATAAGAATAAGGCACCTTACGGATAACGGTAGGATATCCATAATAATCACTATCCAAAGTCGTCTCCTCTATTACTATAGAATATCGCCATATATGCTGCTTGTCATACAGACTCAGCATCGTCTCTATAAACTGCGCTCCAACACCTGACTTTGCGTAGCCAGATAGTAGCAAGAGAATGCGGGTATTAGTGGATTGTTTTGCTAACACAATAGTTTTAAGAATTACAGACTTTTGTATATATTAAGAATCTTTTCAACCTGCTTCTTTTGTTCAAACTCATTAATCACAAACTTATACCCAGCGACACCCATCCTTAAAGCTTTCTCTTTGTCTGATAAAATGTCAACTATCTTGTTTGCAAAATCAATTTCATCATTACACCTAGCCAGAAGACCAGTTACACCGTCTTTTACTTGCTCTTCCATTGGACTAATATTTGAAACAACCACGGGCTTTCTCATTGCACTTGCTTCCACAACGGGTCTTGCAAAATGAGGTACAGTGGCTGGAAAAACCAATAAGTCACAGACCGCAAAAAGAGGTACTATGTTTGGATCAAATGGTAAAAGTACAACCATGTCTTGCAAGCTTTCTTTTTTTATTATTTTTGCAGCTTTCTTTTGCAATCTATTTACTGGATTTTCTATATCAAATAGTGCATGAGGCATAATACAAACGGTAGGTTCTTTACTATTCTTTTTTAATACCGCCAATGTCTTCAACATTGTTAATATTCCTTTATGTTTTTGAATTCCACCTACATATAGAATTATTCTTTTCTCTTCACTAATCTTTAATGAATTGCGTATCTGTTTCGTGT
>CAYRVZ010000156.1:0-3005 GCA_964427815.1 uncultured Saprospiraceae bacterium
AGTGAACCGAAGTAAGCTGTTTACAAAAACCCCTCAGGCGTTATGTATTGCGTTCTTTCACCAATATATGACTTTCAATAAAACCTGCTGCTTTATTGACCATATCTGGCGAGCCGATAATGATAGTTTTTCTTTGGTGCAAGCCCGTAGGTTGCTCCTCCATTATTCTTGTTAAACTAGACGTAATGGCTATCCCTCCAGCTTGCTCGACCAAGAATGCCATTGGGTTACATTCATAGACCAAGCGTAATTTTCCATCTGGATTATCTTTGGTCTCGGGATAAAGAAAGATGCCTCCTTTGATCAATGTTCTATGAATATCCGCCACCATTGACCCAATGTACCTTAGTCCTATTCCCTCCTTTTCGCAGTGTCTCAAATAATCTTGAACCCCCAAACTATAACTTCTATAATAGCCTTGATTCAAGGAATAATACTTGCCTCTTTGAGGAATTTTCATATCTGGATGAGATAAGCAAAATTCTCCGATGCCAGGGTCCAAGGTAAACCCATTCACTCCTTTTCCGGTCGTATAGACCATCATCGTAGAAGAACCATATAAAACATAACCGGCTGCCACCTGCTCCGCACCTTTTTGTAAGAAATCACTCATGACTATCGATTCAGAACTTGGAGACTTACGTCTAAAAATGGCGAATATAGTCCCGATAGATACATTCACATCAATATTAGAAGACCCATCTAGAGGGTCAAAAACCACAATATACTCAGAATTTTTGCCTTCTACCTGCTCAATATGAATGAATCCTTCCTCCTCCTCAGAAGCGATTGCCGCACATTCGCCGCTCGTCTTTAAAAAATCCTTCATTCGATCATTGGCAAAGACATCGAGCTTGGCGACATCTTCTCCTGAAGCATTCTCAGAGCCATGCATCCCCAATATACTTACGAGTCCTGCCTTATTGACTTCTTGATTAATCACTTTGGAGGCAACGCCAATATCCCGTAAGAGACCTGAAAGTTCGCCTGATGCAAAAGGGAAATCTTTTTGTCTTCTGATGATGAATTCATCTAAAGTAATAATTTTGTTCATGTGATGATGATTTCGGATTAAAACGGTTTAGTATTCAAAAGCGGTTTACGGCAAGCCAAAATTACGTATTTTATCACAAAAAAACAGAAAAAACAGGTCTTAATGTACTTCGCCGTAGCCTTGAGTGGTTATTATTCATAAAAAATCGAACTTTTGTCCCGTCTATCTCTTATTAGTCAAAAACTAGGCTAAACTTCATTTGTGAACGAATTATACAGTTTAAAAAAATATTTTATACGCTATAAAGGGCGATTGCTTTTTGGGATTCTCTGTGTGGTCCTATCCAATTATTTTCGAGTTTGGCAGCCCGTGCTCATTCGTAAAGGACTAGATTATGTCATCGCTAGTCTTCAATCCGTATCGGACGGAAGCTTGTCTCAAGAGACCGTTAATCAGTCGTTACTCTATTTTGGTGGTCTAATCATCGGAGCGGCGCTCCTCTCTGGTATTTTCATGTATGCGATGCGCCAAACCATCATTGTCATGTCTCGGTTAATTGAGTATGACCTCAGAAAGGACTTACTTCATCATTATTTTAAATTAGATTTAAGTTTTTTCAAAAAGAATCCGACTGGCGACTTAATGGCTCGCATATCCGAAGATGTATCGAAGGTCAGGATGTTCACAGGGCCTGTAATCTTGTATGCCATCAATGTGACTTTTCTTTTCATTTTCGTTATTTATTCCATGATAAAGGTGAGTCCTGTATTGAGCCTTTATGCGCTGATGCCTTTACCCATTTTATCAATTTCCATTTATTTTGTGAGTAATCTCATCAACAAAAAAAGTAAGCGAATTCAAGAGATGCTAGCCGGTTTGAATGCTTTTTCGCAAGAAGTCTATTCGGGTATTCGTGTGGTGAAGTCTTTTGCGAATGAAGATCAAATAAGCCATCATTTTGATGCTAAAGGAGCTGCTTTTCAGCAAAAATCATTAGAACTGGCTCGAATTGATTCTGTTTTTAGACCGATGATGATGTTATTAATAGGATTTAGTACAGTCATCACTGTCTATAAAGGAGGGCAATTAGCCGTTGCCGGAGAAATAAGCTCTGGCAACATTGCCGAATTTGTCATTTACGTCAGTATGTTGACTTGGCCAGTCACTTCGATAGGTTGGATGGCTTCATTGACGCAGCAAGCGGCAGCTTCTCAAGCGAGAATCAATGAATATTTACATACGCTTCCTGAGATTCATTCGGGTCCATTCATCCCCAAAGACTTTAAAGGACATATTGAATTTAAGCAGGTGAGTTTTACCTTTCCAGAAACGGGAATCGTGGCATTAGAAGAGGTTAGTTTTGAAATCTTACCCGGAGAAAAAATTGCCATCATCGGAGAAGTAAGTGCCGGAAAATCCACTATTGCGGAATTGTTAATTCGTAATTATGATGTAAATAAAGGGCAAATTTTACTGGATGGAGTGGATATCAAGGAGTATGATTTAGCCTTTTTGCGTAAGCAGCTCGGCTATGTACCTCAGGAGAATTTCCTATTTTCTGATTCCATAGCTAATAATATGCGCTTTGGTAAAGAATCTGTATCTGATGATGTACTGCAAGCCATGGCAAAAAACATCTCCGTGTATGAGGATATTATCAACTTGCCAGATGGATTTGAGACTTTAGTGGGGGAACGAGGGGTGACCTTATCTGGTGGACAAAAACAACGGATTGCCATTGTTCGCGCCTTCTTAAAAGACCCCCAACTATTTATTTTTGATGACAGCTTATCCGCCGTAGATACCGTAACGGAACATACAATCTTGAAGTATTTGACTGTTTCCCTTGCGGAAAAAACCGCCATTATCATCACTCACCGGCTCTCCCCTACTTTTCCGTACTCAAGGATAATGGTACTAGACAAAGGCAAAATTCAGGCTTTTGATACGCAAGCTACCTTGAGCAAGACCAACCCCTACTTTTCAGAAATGATACAATAAATAATAAATG
>CAYRVZ010000156.1:3105-7161 GCA_964427815.1 uncultured Saprospiraceae bacterium
TGTGACAGGGCTAAAAACCCGAACCAACTAGCTCAAAGAGGGTAAACTTCACTTTTTTGAGCAATTATTTGCTAAACAAGCATCATTTAACTATATTTGCGATGTAATTCAAGTTCTAAAATACTTGTTTTATGACATTATACTACCTGACATCATTATTCCGAATACCAAACTATAATTTCGGACAAACTTTGTACACTATGGAACCTCACAACGAGAACATTCTTTATTCCCAAAAGCTAAAAGCTGGAAAGCGACGCACATACTTTTTTGACATCAGACAAACGAAGGGCGGAGACCGGTACATTTCGATAACCGAAAGTAAACGACGAGACAATGGACATGGCTACGATAGACACAAGATTTTTGTGTACAAAGAAGATTTGACCCGTTTTAGAGACTTTGTAATTGACTTAGTTGAGGAAGTAAAGTTACAAATGCCTGATTATGATTTTGATGAATTTGCACGCCGTGCAGAAGAAAGAGAACGTCTGTATCAGGCGGAGTTGGCACAAGAAAGGGAAGAACAACCCACAACTGTCGTTGCCGAAAGAAGAATAGTTGCTGAGACTAGATTGGTTGAAGATGAAGCTCCGAACATTACAAAATCAACAAAAACAGATGGCTCCATTCAAGAAGATGACCTATCTTGGTAGATTTTCTGTTTCACATAGACACTGATAGAAATTCCACCTCAAATTTGATTGATACTGGACTAATCTGCTTTTTTTAATGACATACTCCAATCTAGGGAATAGGTATTTCTCAAACTTTCCAAAACCGTATTAACAATATTTCAAGTAGTAAGAAAATAAGTGCTGCTATCAATGCCCAGCGCCACAATCGTTTGCCCTTATCTTGGTGCCTAATTGTGTCCGATAAATTAGCAATACTGGCTTGATTCATTATTTGAAAATCCGGCGCAAATGTTTTCAGTGACTCGTCTTGATAAAAGGACAAATCTGATTCGACGGGATCATAATTAAATCCATACAAACCCAAGGTATCCATTTTACTTTTCGACAATCTATAAAACCCCGCCTTTTTTATTTGATTATTGATACCCAAAACCACCTTCTCCCCTATCACCCGCTGTTCGGGCAAAAAAGATTGGTCGGCAAAATGAAACTGTAATACTTCATCAGGTGCAATACCCGTATTTTTCACTTCTATCCTTTCGTCTTTGCCTATGACTTGGGCGATTTTCAAGGATTTACCCGTTGAGATAGCCATCTTAAATAGCATGGGAATGAAGATTTCACTATTCTGTACCAAGTCGTTATAGTCTGTTTGAATAGGGGCTGTCAATACGTACAAATTGCCTTCTCCTTTGGCTTGTTTGAATAAAAAAGGTGTTCCATCCCTATTGGTTAATAGATTTTCTGAGCCAGTACGACTTACGCCCTTTCGAGAAAAACTACCCGTTGTTTTGGGTAATCTAATGTTACGAGGAACTTTTTGAAAGACGTCTTTAAAGATAAATTCTTGTGTATTGATCCGTTGGACTTGGTGTTCTTTCTTATCAAAAGCCGTTAAACTTGAAGCGCCAAGCGTCGTCAAAAATGAGTTCATGTTTGTCAGGTTCTGCGTGGGGCTTGGAATTAAAAATATATTTCCTCCACCAATCACAAACTCCTTCAAAGAAGAAGCCAAACCAGAACTAACATTACTTAATTCATGTAAGACAATCAATTGATATTTCGGGAAAGCAGCGTACTCTAAATTTTTCATATTTTGCTGAGTCCGATTGAAATAGGAAATCCCCTTGATGGCTGCATCCATATATTTATTCGTTTGACCATCTTCAATGACCAAAATTTCAAGCTTATCTTTCACCTGAAAACTAACAAAATACTGGTCATCAAATGTCACTGGATAATCACTAACACTCACTACCATTTCTTGCCAACCAGGCTCATTCAACACAAAATTGATGGTATCGACCACCGAACTTCTAGCGGGAACCTGAACACTCCCTTGAGGGCGAGAACGACCTTGATGCGTCAGTGCTATTGTTACATTTTCCACCGCTTGGTTACCATAATTATGAATCTTAACTAGAAGCGTATTGGATTGATTTAGGATCGGAATCGGAGCCGCCAACCAACAAGAGTCTATTCCAATATTGGCTTCCTGCACGGCATGTAAAGGCAATAGACTGACCGAGAAGCTAGTATCTTGCGAAGGCCCTAAATCGGTGATGCTTTTCTGGAAATCAGAAATTAAGTAAGCCGTATGACTAGAATTTGGGCGCATATTTAGGGCGGCTTTCTGACGAGCTAACACCTTTGATAAAGGACGGACTTCTGGGGTTTGTTGTATTTCTTCAATCAGTCCAATCGCCTCTTCTTTGCTCACCAAACGCTGATGGCGGCCTTCAAAATCATGGGTTAAGATTTGAAATTGGGATGCTACGCCATACGCTTGGACAATCTCTTTTGCCTTTTGCTTTGCTTTTTCAAATAGCGGCACGTCACTATCTAAAGCATTCATACTGAAACTGTTATCAATAAAAATACTAATGTCTTTTGGTCCTTCTTCGGTTTTTTTTCCGAAAGGAATATAGGGCTGAGCGAAAGCAAAAACTAAAGCAGCAATCGCCAAAATTCGGGAAAGTAAAACCAACAAATTTCGTAATTTAGACCGAGTACTCGTCTCTTCTTTAATCTCTTTTAGAAACCGAACATTACTAAATGGTACCTTCTTAAAGCGTTTAAAATAAAACAAATGTATGATGATAGGTATCGCTATCGCCAAAAGTGCCCAAAGCAAACCTGAATATAAAAACTGCATCTAATCTTTTTCTTTAGCCTTCTAAACGAACAAAATTTCTTTTTATTCGCTCATTATCAAGGGCATAGTTACGATTTTTTATTGGATTTGTTTATACGCTGCGCTTGTTTTGGGTTCCCTTCGGTCGTTGGGGCGTTGCAGTAAGGTCCAACTTGACGATTTTCCAAAAAAAAGACCTAAACCTAAACATCATATCCACCAGAATCTTTACTTTGCAGTCAATAATAAAAAATCCATTTCCAATGATTAGAGTTTTAGCCAATGACGGCATCCATCCACACGGTCAATTACTGCTAGAAGCAGCTGGTTTTCAGGTTGTCACCGAAAAAATTGCACAAGACCTTTTACCGACCGAAATCAATAATTTTGATGTCATCATCGTACGTAGCGCGACCAAAATACGAGCCTCGTTAATCGATCAGAGCGGAGGGCGCTTAAAAGTGGTCTGTCGAGCAGGTGTTGGATTAGATAATATTGATGTATCGTATGCTAAAGACAAAGGTATAGCGGTATTTAATACCCCAGCTGCCTCCTCGCAGTCTGTTGCGGAATTAGTCATGGGACACGTATTGAGTATCTCTAGATTTCTACATCGGGGTAATCGAAACATGAAGGGCGGAGATTTTAAAGCACTAAAAAAAGAATATGCCAAAGGCAAACAAGTGGCAGGTAGCACGATGGGCATTATTGGATTTGGTCGTATCGGTGTAGCCGTGGCACGAATGGCAATGGGGATGGGCATGAAAGTAATGATTGCGGATCCCTACGTAGAAAAAAGAGAAATTCCTTTATTTCCCGACCACCTAGGTGTCCAATCACAAACGATGATTTTTTCCACCAGTATAGAAGCAGTATTAAAAGAGGCAGATGCTTTGAGTCTGCATGTACCTTCTTTTGATAAGCCGCTGATCGGTGCCAAAGAAATCGCCATGATGAAGCCTGATGCCATACTCATTAATGCGGCTCGTGGAGGGGTAGTCGATGAAGATGCTCTTTTGTCCGCCTTAGAAAATGGGCATTTGATGGGCGCTGGTTTGGATGTCTTCATTGGGGAACCTACTCCAAAACCCGCATTACTGAATCACCCAAAAGTGAGCGTATCTCCGCACATCGGTGCTTCGACTAATGCCGCACAAAAGGCAATCGGTCAAGAACTCGCGGATATTATTATCGGTTTCTTTAAATAATTTTTTTTGAAACAAGATGGATGTAACTCCAACAATTAGACGTATTGCTCCCAAAAATTTAGTAGGAAAAAGATTA
>CAYRVZ010000157.1:0-7140 GCA_964427815.1 uncultured Saprospiraceae bacterium
AATGAACGTCCGAAGGACAATGAACGCCGCAGGCAAATGAACGTCCGAAGGACAATGAACGCCGTAGGCAAATGAACGTCCGAAGGACAATGAACGCCGCAGGCAAATGAACGTCCGAAGGACAAATGAACGCCGTAGGCAAAATGAACGTCCGAAGGACAAATGAACGCCGCAGGCAAATGAACGTCCGAAGGACAATGAACGCCCGCAGGGCAACTACTTCAAAACCACATCATGCTTACCTGCCCATTGTTTTAAGTCTTTTTTTCCAATGGCAGCAGCCATCAAATCTGGGAACAAATCGGGGGTACAAGCAAAAACAGGGATGTTTAAATGATTCACCTGCTTGGCAATTCCTTTATCGTAAGCAGGGATACCTTCATCATTGAGAGCAAGTAAGACGATTACTTGCACACCATTCAGTTTTAATTCTTTCATTTTATTGAGCATCCCTTTTTCAGAACCCATCTCATACAAATCTGTAATCAAAATCAAAATCGTGTCATTGGGTTTCCCTACAATCTTCTTGCAATAACCCAACGCTTTATTAATGTCTGTCCCTCCACCCAACTGCACCCCAAAAAGTAAATCAACAGGATCTTTTAAGTCTTTCGTCAAATCTGTTACGTCAGTATCAAAAACGACCATCTTGGTCTTCACACTAGGTAAGGATGCCATCACAGAACCAAATATTCCCGAATAAACAACCGAGCTACCCATCGATCCACTCTGGTCTAAGCACAAAATAATATCCTTGAGACTTCTACGATTTTTGCGACCATAGCCATATAGCTGCTCGGGAATCACCGTCTTGTATTCAGGTTGATAGTTTTTTAGATTGCGTAAAATAGTCTTTCCCCAATTGATTTCATTATACCTTGGGCGTCGATTAGGGATACTACGACTAATTGCACCAGTGATGGCCTGTTTCAAATCTGTTTCTAATTTTTTCATCAATTCATCCACTACTTTTTGGATGACTCGACGAGCCGTGTCTTTGGTCTTGGCAGGAATCAGTTTACCCAATTCCATCAAAGTAGCCACGAGATGTACGGAGGGCTCTGCTTGTTCTAATATCTCAGGCTCCATCATCATCTTCTCTTTTAACTCCGGAAATTCCATGGCATCATGCTGCATAATATCCACAACGGATTTTGGGAAATATTTTCTAATATCGCCCAGCCAACGTGCGATACCGGGATTTGAATCACCACTACCAGCAGACCTTTTTTCCATGCCATCCTTCCCTATTCCGTATTCAAAGTTTTGCCGTTTTTCATACTCATACAATGCCCCTAACGCCTTGTCGCGCTCCAGGTCATAACCCTCTAGATTGCAGCCAGTGCCATCAGCATCATCACCACCCAATACCAGTCTCCACCGTTTTAAATTATTCGATTCTACGTCCATTTCTATAAATTTAAAATCGTTTTAACAGATAATAAGGTGGTCAACGCCATCTCAGGATCAAAGTTTACGGCAGGTTGAAATACGGTCAAAGATTCACTGTCAACCCCAAGCCCTTCTTTCGCTTTCTTGCCAATCTGTTTGCGTTCATTATTACTAAAATTAGAAAATGTCCGCCTTAGGATGGGTAGCAAGTCATCAAATATTTTTTCCTCTAAATCATACGTCCAATTATACAAAATATTCCAAATTGTATTATCTAATATTAAAATCATCGCACTGCCTTTCAGGAACCCCTCAATCCAAGCTGCCGAATGCATCGGTTCTTCACCAACCGATAAAGCTCTTGAAAATCCTGTTTGCACCGTCAGAGAATCAAACCGTTGGGCATCTAATAGTATCCGATAGGTCGCTCCTTGTATTAAGTAAGAAACACCAACCTCATTTGAGGTTTGCTCTAGTGCGTCTAACCAATCCTCAATTAGTTCTTCCGCTCTAAGTAAAGTAATGACATCATTCAATTTGGTAACCAAAGTAAATATTCGGATGGCCATCTCGTCATCCAATCCATAACAAGCAGTGGGTAAATTAATATTTATTTTTGATAATAGATTATGTATTAGATTTAATAAAACAGCTTTATCTGTCTGCCGAATATCACTGTATCTGGAAATTTCTATTAGCGGGATTACGGCTTCTAACAACAAGGCTACATCACTACTTAAGCTGACGACTATTTCAATACGACTTATCATAAAGTCCACAGAATCAAATAGTTCTGCGACAATAGAAGATTGGATTAGTTGGGTGAGCTGTTGGACATCATTGCTATTTTCAGCAATGTTATTTACGTAATTTTGGGCTGCTATTTCGATGTCATTTCCCCAAATGGCTTTGTCAATTATTTGCAACATAATTTCTGGTTGCCACGCCAAAGTCCAGACCTCTTTGAAAGTTCCTTTGGATCGAACTGTTTGTAATTCTGCCCATTGTATTTCCAAGATCGAAAGTCGGTGAAGGAAGATACTTTTTTCTAACCCCCTGGGTTCACGTAAATCTAATGGGTACGTTTTTTCATCCTCACGAATTTGCAACCGATAGCGTTTTACTTTTTGATCGAAGTCAGCTTGGATGGGTAGTTTGGGCATGTCTGCTGGCACCCTCCCCATATTTTTTCCGATGGTCAAATTATCTCTGACATAGTTCAGTTGAACATCATCGCCCATACAAATGACCGACACAATTGCTTCATCCATCTCTGCTAACCCAGGGCGGCTCAAGTTTCGCATCGCCGCTAATGAGGTCGCCAGTCGATAAGTTTCAATGACATGAGCAGTAGACACATCAAATTCTTTTTCTCTAAAAACGGCTGCCGCTTTAATTAGCCATTTTTTACCGTCATCATTTTGACACTTCCAAAGATGCTCGTACCAACCCGGAGAATCTAATCCAGCACCATATCCAGACCGCCAAGAAAGCCTAGAATTTAACCAAGGAATCCAAGAAGTTTTGACTTTCTTTTTGGGTAATTTTTTCATCAAGAGCTGATCCTCCTTTTTCATTTCTTTATAACTCAAAAGAGCAGGAGCGTGCCAAGCCCCACAGACAAAAACCACCTTTTTAAAACCATCTTTTTCTGCTTTTCGAATGGCTTCTCGCATAAAAGCCTCTCTTAATTCATTCTCGTGGTAATCACCATTGACATAGTTTTGCCGCAAGGCAGCCATCACCGATAAGACCGCTTCAAAATGTTCCGCTGCAGAAACCAATTGCTTTTGTTCGAAATAATGTTCCCACCACAAATCCGCATTTGTATAGCCATCTGCATGAGCAATGGCCTCCAAAGGTCTTGGGTGAACAGGCAGGGGAAATTTTTCTATTTCGGGTTTTTTTATTTCCTCCGCTTCTTCTCCTAATTCTACAGCTTCCGCTTGTTTTTTGGCTTCAATGCCATAAGAAAATTGTAGGGGCAAATCCGCTGTTAGTAATTTAATCTTATTCGCTTGCGCAAAAATAAAAGCCTGCCATTCTGGTGAATATTCTGCAAATGGGTAAAAAGCAGATTGTTTTAAGTTGTCGGGATTATAAGTTAAAATCGCTAGCGGAGGTTTGAATCTTTTAAGGTCAATTGCTTCAATACTTTCCATTAGCTCCATGGGGCCTTCCACGATGATCAGATCGGGTTCTAATTCTTTAAGTCGTTGGACTGTGTTAATAGCCGAACCAACTCCATGATGCCGTATGCCTAAAATATTGATTTCCAATGGCTTGTTTTATTGTGGAGTAAAGATAGTGAAAAAACGAAACTTCTCAATATCAAGCATGGCTTGAAGAAAAAACTATTTTCTAAGATTCATTCTAAGATGTAAGTTATGTGGAGATCTCTATTGAAGCAAGTTATCATGCAAAGAAATTAAAATCTGAATTTGACGAATCGACTTTCGAGAATACGCATTGATAATTCTGCTTCAATTAGCATTTCGATGTTGGCTCTGATCAAGTTTAATCATTACACCAATCATCAAAGTAAACATTAAAAGCGAAGTCCCCCCATAACTGACCATGGGCAAGGGTATCCCAATAATAGGAAAGAGCCCCATAGTCATTCCTATATTAATCATAAAGTGAAAAAATAAGATTCCAGCAATCGCATAACCGTAATTTTTGGCGAAAGACAATCGCTGTCGCTCGGCGATGTATAATATCCGAAGCACCAATCCAAGAAAAATTAAGATAGTCGCTGCAGAGCCTATAAAGCCCTGTTCTTCCCCTATTGTGCAGAAGATAAAATCGGTCATTTGCTCGGGAACATAGTTGAGTTGTGTCAATTTTCCATTTAAGAATCCACGTCCCGTGAGTCCACCAGAACCTATTGCCATCTTGGATTGTAGGACATTGTAAAGTGAGCCGCGTGGATCACATTTGGACGGATTTAACCATACATTGATTCTTTCCTGTTGATGACTTTCAAGGATATTATCATAAAAATAACGAGCTCCATATACGATGCCGACTGCTAGCGCAAATGCGAACAGTTGGATTATTACTTTTTTTATTTCCCCACTTTTGAGATCCTTGAAAAGGTGCCTTACGACCAAAAGCACTAACGGCGCAATAGACCATACTTCACTCCTAAAATATAAACCAAATGCCAAGGAACCAGTGATAAGACCATATTCTAACCAAGGAATAGTTATTTTTCGCGAAGTCGCAAACAGTAATCCTGCAGCGATAATAAACAATAGTATGTCAAACGGTTGATAAATAAGGCTTAAAATAAACAAGGCGACCAAGATAAATCCGATGACATAGATGCTTCCATTTAGCCCCTTACGGTAAAAAAGAATAAAGAAAGAAGTAAAAACTAAGGCAGAGCCTGCATCGGGTTGCAACATGATTAAAAAGACAGGCAATAACATGACTCCAAAGGCAATCAACCTTGTTTTGCTTTGGCTCATGTCGTCAGAGGGTCCACTCAAAACATAAGAGAGTGCTAGCGCTGTACCGAATTTGGCGAATTCGGAGGGCTGAAAAGAAAAGCCTCCAAACTGATACCAAGAAATGGCTCCTTTAATGCTAGAACCAAAAATCAATACGCCCACCAGCAAGACCATAGCGAATGCATATATCACGAATGACAATCCTGTCCAAATACGTACATCTAGTATTTGTATTAGAAAGAAAAGGATCAGGGAGAGTCCAACCCAAAGCGTTTCTTTTCCAATCCCTCGCGTCAAGTCAAAAGCGGAAGCACTAGCTTTAGGATCATACGTAACCGCATAATACATTAAAAAACCCAGCAAAACGATAGAAAAGTATAACGAGGTCGTAATAATATCAAGCTTTCCAATTCGGGCATTGGCCATTTTGGGGAGAGATTAGTTACGTAATAATTCGTTGATGCTGATGTGTTGATCCATCGTCGGGAAAGCAGATCGATAGTGCACTTTGATTTTTTCTAAAGCGGCAATGGCTTCCAATCTAGTTATATATGCGCCTGCTTGCAGCTTATAATAAGGGCTGACATGCTTCCATTCACAGGAAATGTATGGATAACGTGACCTAAAAACACTGTAAGCAGATTCCACTTTACGTCTATCTGTAGAGGCAAGCACTTGAATCCGCCAACCAGTAGCTGTAGATTTACTTTGATTGATTTCTTTGTATCGCGTCATCATTCTTTCGACCCTATAATCCTCAGAAAGACTGACCTGAGCCGATCCCCAAGTGGTACAAAAAAATAGTAAAATTAGCATCAAATTTTTTTTCACACTTTTTCTTTTGCTGTTTCAGTTATTTTTACGCAAGAAGAACTCCCTATACGATTGGCTCCTGCTTGAATAACGGCTTTCGCTGTTTTTAAGTTACGAATACCTCCAGAAGCCTTTATTTTAATGTCAGCTGGGAGCATTGCTCTTATTTTCTCAATCATTTCAGGCGTTGTATCTACGCCAGTATATCCCGAGGAAGTTTTAAAATAGTTGACTGAAAACATCGTCACAATCTTGCACACTTTCTCCAATTCTTCTTCTGTCAAAAAACCAACTTCCGTAATTAACTTGATTACCTTTCCTTTCAGGTGCGTAATTCTTGTAACACTTTCGACATCACTTTCGACATAACTCCAATTACCTGCCTTGATTGCCGCTACGTTAATCACTACATCCAACTCATCCGCACCATCATTGATAGCTCTTTTTATTTCTTCTACTTTCGAAGCAGTGTTTGAGTAACCCATTGGGAAACCAATCACCGTTACAATTTTAACAGCACTATCTCCCAAATGAGTTTTTGCTTCTTTGACAAAATAAGGAGGAATACAAATACCTTTAAAATTATAGGCTTTTGCTTCTTCACAAATTTCTTGAATCTGCTTTGGCGTAGTATCCGCTTTTAGCAAAGTGTGTTCTAAGTATTCATTAATTTCCATAGTGGGTTTATTGTTTTGGCATAGGACCCACAAAGATAGACTATTTTCATCGATTATACTAAAGAAATTACTTATTATATAAATTCACATGTATTGTCTTGTTCTTGAAGGCGTCCAGTATGGTATCTAGTAAAAACGAAAGACACTTATGAAGTTCATTCAAAAAAATGGTCGTCTTTTGGATCCATAGGTTTTTCATCTAACTCCTCATATTCCGTAAACTCTGGCTCTATAGGGGTTTCGTTTCTTGGCTGTTGGTCAAGTGGATTGAAGAAGAATGGGTTTTTGCGGTGACCGGCAGGTGCTGGCTTGCGCAAAGATTTTAAAAATAGATGTAAGGCAACAAAAGGATACAAAAAATAGATAAGTACCACCGCTAAAACACCCAAAAGGGGCATTTTTTGGAGTAAACCAATTAGCTGCTCAAAAAAACTAACCACAACTTTGTACTTAATGACTAAGGCAGCTAGCAACAGGAAAGGTGCTACCCAACTTAAATAGTAATGAAAGGAACTAAACAAGTAATATAGCCCAGCCATCACCAATCCAAAAAACACAATAGACAATAGCCCGCTTAAAGGGCTTTGATTTTGATAGTTAAAATTCATGCCCCAAAATTATTAACTTTATCGATAACTAGACCGGAATTTCAGACATAAATTAATAAATAATCGACAAGTCTAGCTCGAAGCCAATACCCTTTTCTCTTTTTCCCCTATCTGATCCTTCCTCAACTGTCCGTAGCGGTGACAGGTAGGCATTATCCAAAAAGTAATGCCGGATACGTTACGCCAAAATAGAGG
>CAYRVZ010000158.1:0-7131 GCA_964427815.1 uncultured Saprospiraceae bacterium
ATCGGCTCATAAGAGACTGCTGCAGTGGGTTGCATGGACAGTAATTTATCCCGTTGTTTTTGAATAACCTCATCGGAAATCCTTTCAAATAAATGAATAGGTTCTCCGATTTGGTGACCCGGCTCGACAAGTAATTGTCCTTCTGCTAAAGCGTCTAATAATTCGGCTAGTTCGCCATTGCCCGTAACAACTGGCAGGTTAAGCATCTGTCTCAGTTTGGCGGAAGTAAAAGGGATGAACGGCTCCATGGCAACGCTCAAAGCTACGACTATTTGGGCTGCGGTATTCATAACGACTGCCGTTTGGTCCGGGTCTGTTTTTTGCGATTTCCAAGGGGCGTTAAATTGTAATAATTGATTACCCATGGAGGATATTTCCATTAATGTTTTCAAGGCCGCACGGAACTCAAATTTTTGCACAAATGTAACCAGTTCCTGAAGCTTATCAAAAATTAATAATAGTTCTGAGTCTTGAAAAGCTAGATGCTCTTCGCCTTCTGAGGACGTAATTTCTAAGTCTGGATTGAAGTCTGGAATTTTCCCTTCGTAGTATTTATTCGTTAGGACGATTACTCGATTGATGAAGTTACCAAGATTATTAACTAATTCACCATCATTTGTTTCTTGGTATCCTTTCCAGGTAAATTCGCTGTCTTTTTGTTCGGGCATAATCCTCGTCAAATAATACCGTAAAACATCTTCTTTTCCGGGAAGGTCTTCTAAATATTCATGTAACCAGATTGCCCAATTTCGAGAGGTAGAAATCTTATTTCCTTCAAGATTTAAAAACTGATTAGCAGGGACATTTTTTGGTAAAATATAAGAACCCTCTGCTTGCAAGATAGCTGGAAAAATCAAAGCGTGAAAAACAATATTATCTTTTCCAATAAAATGAATAAGCGCTGTTTTTTCGTCTTTCCAGTAGGATTCCCAATCTTTATTATTATCAACTGCCCATTGCTTGGAAGCAGAAATATATCCAATAGGCGCATCTAACCAAACATATAGTTTTTTGCCTTCAGCCCCCGGTATTTCGGATGGCACGTCAACACCCCATTCTAAATCTCTGGTCATCGCTCTAGCTTGAAGTCCCGTATCCAACCAAGAATTACATTGACCCATGACGTGATTTTTCCAATTTTTGGGATCGTGCAATTGTTGACCATTTAAGGTGCCTTCATTGATCCATGTTTTTAACCAGCCCTCATACTTATCCAAAGGCAAATACCAATGCGTTGTTTCTTTTAGTATGGGTTTATTTCCCGTAAGGGTAGAAGCGGGATTGATGAGCTCGGTTGGGCTTAGCGTTGAGCCGCACGATTCGCATTGATCCCCATAAGCTTCTTTGTATCCGCACTTGGGGCATTCTCCTTTGATGTAGCGATCTGCGAGAAAAGCCTTTGCCTCTTGATCATAATATTGCTTAGAAGTTTTCTCTAAGAACTCTCCGTTTTTGTACAAGGTTCTAAAAAAATCCTGTGAAGTTTCGTGATGGATGGCTTCAGAAGTACGGTGATAGATATCAAAGGAGATACCTATTTTCCGAAAGGAATCCTCAAAAAGTGTATGGTATTTATCGATGATGGCTTGAGGGGTTGTCCCCTCCCGAATGGCCTTGATCGTGATAGCCGCTCCATGCTCATCAGAGCCACCTACATATAGTACGTCTTTGCCTAGGTTACGCATTGTCCTAGCAAAAATATCCGCAGTTAAATTTGCTCCTGCCAAGTGTCCTATATGCAAAGGACCATTGGCATAAGTCAATGCAGAGGTGATCATATAACGTTTAGGGCTTTCCATTCTTTTCAATTTAGGCTGCAAAGATAGGAAAAATTGAGTGTTTAGATAGCTACGTCCGACCTCATTTGAACGCCGGTAATAGGAGCTATAGGCTATATCAACCAGCTTTGTCTATAATCCAGCCTACCTATACGAGCTTTCCAAACGTTTTTTGACTTTTAGAACGTGTGATAGTGTATGTATAAACGGTTAGAGGGGTTAGGGGTTAAGGGGATGGATTTCAAAAAACAGCCTTTTTTTAATGGTGAGAGCTAGCGCTTTATTCAAGTCCGTCCTCTTTGAGATTCGCATTAAAAGAGCCATTCACATTCACAACTCGACCAAAATCCGAAATGAGTTTTCCTTTAAAGGTGCCGATAAGCCTATCCCCTTCTCGCTTGAGACTTACACTTCCCGAAGAGAAAGTGACCTGAGAACTATAAAAATACTGATCTTCCCCTCCAAAATCTATAACGTAATCCATGATGACGTTTTTATTCTTCACTACATTAAATGGATATGCCGTATAAGAATCCTCCTTGCTCCATACTTCCTCCGTTGCGTCTAAGTTCCTGATGACTAGTACAATAGATTCTTTTTTACCACTTTCCGTTTCACTCGCTGGAAAGTTAATAATAACGGTTACGCTCGTTTTGTCACTCTTTTGTCCTGTTAGGGAAATGTCAGCTGTTCCAGATTCTAAGGTTGAACTAAGTGAAGAACCACTTGAAGTTGATCCTTGAATAATTACATCAAAGGATTCTTTATTCTGGTTTTCAAGGCTAGGTCCCTTTTCTTTTTTGCAAGCTGAGAAAAGCGCAGTGAGCAATAATACCCAAAGGATGGATTGATAAGTTTTCATATTTTTGATTATTTGGTTTTATACCGAAGTTGGATCAAAAATATAAGATTGCTGAGTTCAATAGTGGTGATTTATATAATTTGATGGAATTAATACATAGTTGGGTGATATTTATCTATAGCTTGTATTGGATTTTAATGGTTTAGATTACAATCATCTATGCCAATAACCGCTTTAATAACTTCTTAATAGAACTACTGTCCTGCCAAGCTTTCAGTTTTTCTTCAACCTGTTTTTCTAGTTTAGTTGATTTATTCTTTGTCCGTAACTCAACAAGTATTTCCAGTATTTTTTTAGTATTTCGAATAGGGGTGTCGGACATTCTAGGAATAGCCGCTAAAATCATTGTTTCCAAAGCTTGGCTATGCTTAGAGCTAATATTCAACATTTGAGCGGCTATCAAATCGGTTAATCGCTTGATCGGGCAAAACTCAATGGATTCGATATGCCCAATAGTGGCACCCAGTAACGGATTGTCAATACGATCATTTGCCACTTCTTTGACCCAATACTCAGCGGCAAAAGAACGAATGGTTTTGTTTTCACTAAGAAAAGCGGCTGCTAAAAAACAATGTCCAGCCTTGCCTATTGGGTTGGGCAATTCAAAAAGTATTTCGCCCATCACATCTAGCATTCGGCCATCTTCAGCTTCTACCCAATCTAGATACATGATTTTTTCTAGAATAGCGTAAAAGAGGCTTTCTGGATTATTGGGACTCAATGAAGCCATACGCATCAAGTCTGCACTCATAGGCGTTTCGACTACCATATCGTCTTGAGTAACAGATTGCTTTTTAGAATCTTGAACTTCAAATGAAGCTCGGAGATAATTATGATAGCGCATTTTGTGATAATACTCTTTCTTTTGGTAGTCATAAACCCTTTGTTTCTTTCCTTCAACTACTGCCTCAAAATTGATGTTTCCGACATGTCGGTTAAGCAGGTGGATGTGATTCAGCGCTAAAAATGGTTTATATCTATCTGGATCATTTAGATAAGCTTGCGCAAAAAAGCCAAATTCATCCTTCCCAGCATAGGTAGTATTATCTCCGAAGCAATATAAAAGTAATTCTTTATGTAGGCCAGATAGATTTTTTTTGACGTAGGCTATAGCCGATTTTGTGTCTATTAAACCCAGTCTTGCTATCGCTAATTTCACATCCTCTGGGTCAATTACTCCCCCTTGCTTGAGCCTTTCGGCAAAAGTTAGTGGATCGATCCAAAAAGGCAAATGCGTAGGAGTCGAGACAAATGGAGTCATTATTTTTTTCGACTTAAAGGAGGCTAAAATATAATTCATCTTTCTTTTAAAGGCATTTGTATATGGATTTTTATCGTACCAATGATTAAAGAAGCCCTCTGTCAGTTTGCTCTTATTGTCTTTTACTTCTCTCCATTTATTTATTCGCGTTAAATCTTTTTTTAGTTCTGTTTGGTATAACGCCTCAAGGACAATGGTTTCTTTTGGATATAGCTCAACCAGGATTCGGCTAAAGTCTATCATAAATAAGGCAAGATGCCAATCCAAATAACCCTGAGTAGCTCGTAAGTTAAGTAAGACGGTTTTATAGGCTCGCTGAAAACTAGGAGCCAATTTTTCTAAAAACTCAGCCTTTTGAAATGAATCTTGAAATTGTATGATACCCGCCAAAAACTGATCTAAATGATAGGCTTCATTATTATCAAACACCTCACTTGCTAGAAAAACAAAATCATCTTCGGTGAATAGGTTCGGTATCTTTCGATCCTCCGACAAATTATTTAGCAGTTCTATTTCAATATTTTTTTCAACTACTATTTCTTCCATATCCGCTAAAAAATCTACCAGTATCTTTTTAGAATCTGACAACAATGAGGCCCCATAGCTACTAATTTCAGAAACTAAATCCGTATTTTTTGTATCTCCATGTTTGAGAATTACTTTTGCCGTTCTGATTTGGATATCTTTATGTGGGCTAGATAAAGCAATGGTTGCTTGGTGGATTATATCGCCTCTGTATTTTTTGTTTTTTGAAGCAATCTTATCAAAAATCATCAGGGTGGATTTAACAATCCCTTTTGTTTCCGAAGTCAACAACACACTAGCATAATCAATAAAATCTTGTAATTGAAATTCAGGGTGAACGCCTAATTTTTTAAAAATTTTCAACACCCCGTTGACCACTTTACTTTGCGGACTCGTTAAAGCATTGAATAAAGAAGGTTGAAGGGTAAGTAATTCACTATCAGTAGGTTCCAAAAAAACAAACAAATCAAAAAACCAGCCTGTCAAGTGTTTGTTGAAATTTCTATTGGCTGTATGCAGGCATTCAGTTAGCACTTGTATCCTATCTAATTTTTTATTTTTGATTAAATCTTTAAACGTATTTTTCCAAGGCTGTTCAGTTTGGTATCGCCCATCCGTCCAACTAATTTCTGTTTCATATTCAAATAATTTCCAAATATGATCGGATAATGTTTCAGGATAATTTGTTAATACATTTGGGGTAAAAACCTGTTCTTTTAACTCTACACAATAATAGGAAATGGCATTCGCGAGCCTAGCCGTTAAGTCTTCAACAGATGGTTCAAAATAACCTAAGGCACGAATATTCATTAATTCTAAATAAGAAAAACTGTTCTCTTTTGCCAGAACCTTGCTCAGCCATTCGATGGGTTCTACTTTCATCACTTGGATAAAGCTATCATAGTTATGCATAAAAAACCATCGACTAAAATGCTTCGTAAATTCTTTTTTCGTTAAGACTAGCACCCCTGTCTCATAAATCAACTGTATTTGATCCATACTTCCTTTTCGATGAGAATGGCCATCCTTATAATTCCATATGCAATATTGATTATAAATTTTAATGATAAAAGGACGCATGGCTGCCCGTTCCTCTTTTGACAGTTCAGATACAAGTTTGAATAAAGCTTTTGCATTTTCGGCGTCAAAGTACTTTTGATATTTTTCTTGACTAGTCATTTTGTAGTATTTTTTTTGTTGCCAAAATGTGCTTGCAAAATCCTCGTTCTCCTTGATGTTTGGCAAACCAAGTACAAGTACACTTTGCTTTTTGATTGGAAATAATAACCGTATGAGCCACTCCGCTGCCAGCTATTTTTGCCTCTATGTATTGAGTCGTATTTTTTACAATGATAACCTTGCCCTCCGCTATCAATGTAGCCACCCCCTTTAGCCTAGGATTAAGTTGCAAGATGCGACTCATTTTAAAAGGCAATCTTCGATAGAAAAACCCTTTATTGTCCAAGTCATAACCCAACAACCCCATTGCTGACAGCTTTGTCGAAAGCGTTTTAATGGTCTTGGCATCTAATGCTGTTTTTCCCGCAAGGCGCTTCGGATCAAATGTGTGATTAGCGTAAGCAAGCTTGTCATAATTGCTTAACAGACTATCTGGCACGTCTTCTAATAAGGCTTCTAATCCAGCTCCTTCTCCCGAAAACCCACGCCAATTTTCTCTAGAAATGGACAGGGAAAAACGGACACTACCAAAGTACAATTGCCAAGTAGTAGATTGCATATTGGGATGAGCGAAAATAATCATCTTATCTATTAAAGGAATTAATTGTTCTATTAATTGCAAGCGATAAATCGCACCAATAGCAACGGAACCTCTTGACTTTACGGGCGTAAACATCGCTTTTTGTCCTCTTTTAACCAAGTAGTAGTCCGCCTTCGTCTTTCCTTTTGGAATGCTTCTAAAGAGGTCGATGGCTTGCCGTTTGTTTAATTCCATTCGTTGTTCGGATTCAGCCATGTAGATTTGAATAGCCGTCAAACCTTTTATCCATTTGGTCGGCAATGGCACTTTTCGTTCCACTACATTTTTACCTTTGTAGTGCATACCAACGGAATCTTTGCCTACGGACAAAGTGATTTTAGAGCGCTTATTAAAACTACCTAAGGCCGCAATCATCGGTGGATTAAAATCTACGTTAGTGGTGCCGCTAGCAATTAGTTCTCCATCATGTCCATCTGGCAACACATCTACTTTCGCATAAACCCCTGCACAATGAGAAAAGCCTTCAAATCTAATGACATCATTACCGACGGATACGATTGGGTCTCTTAAGTTGGGGGTGGATAAGTTAAAGCTGGATTGAACAACACTTGACAAAGTGATCAAGGCTTTAGCTGTTATAAAAGGATTGGTCAAGCGTCCCCAAAATAATGTAGGTTCATTTTGTTTCTCTATTTCGCTAAATTTCTCCAAGAATAAAGATTCGCCGTCTTTAGTTTTGACTATAGAAGAGGGTGAGTTGTAATTATAAGTTATAGTATCTTGCATGGCTCTATCTTTTAGAAAATTTTGCGAAAGCTACAAAAAAAAAATAACAATGGCCCAAGCCAATATACATAAAGCAGATATAGATATAAAAGTGAGAGATGCTGCTTATAACAAAAACCATTACCGCTTCTTAGTGGAAGGGTGCAGAACACCTTACCGAATATACCTAATGGGCATCATATAGCGTACACTCATTTTC
>CAYRVZ010000159.1:0-7015 GCA_964427815.1 uncultured Saprospiraceae bacterium
AGTTTCTGAAGTTGTGCAACCACCCGCATCCGTAACGGTAACTGTATAAGTATCTATTGATAAAAATAAAAAGGAAAAATCCCATTTTACGGATTTAGCTTTCATGATTGCTTCGTGTTTTGTACTATTCTGCATCTTCATTATGAAATCGATTTGGTCGCCACTTCCTGCAGTGCAGTTTGATGAAAAGCATGTCCATGTATTTGTCTTTGGATAAATCTGTAGGCTTGGGGTAAAGCCATCTATTGAAGTGACTTCTAAAGTAGCGGATGTGCTTGAAATTTCTTTGGATTACCTTATGGGGAAAACCGAGTTTGAACTTGATAAGTCTATTATCAGTCGTGTAATTGCTATACAAAACTTACCCGAAGTTGATAAATCACATATCTTATATACTCTTGATGGGCTACTCCAAAATGTAAGAACTAAGTTGGCGTTTGCCAAATAAAAGCCCCTGATTAAATCAGAGGCTTTGTGTTAGAATTGATTTACCTTAATGGAATAGCTATCCTTATATTTTCCATGCTCTTCTTTAAACATAAAATTGCTTCTAAAATTAATTTTATGTTTCGTCAAGTTTATAGAGTCATCTAATTTAAATCCAGTTTGCATCTTTATCGTTTTATCGTAATAATGAATAAAATAATGTAATTCATTTTCAGAACCGATGTATCTTAAAGTTTCGTTTTTTCCTAAATTCTCTTTTAAGTATTTTGGGTCAACGTAAATAAATCCACCTTTATAAGAATCTGATTTATGACAACTTTTTAGATATTGAACCAACTCCTTATTCGAACCACACCCAAAAAATAACAAGCTTAAAGTAATCATGCATAGTATATTTCTCATATAATTAATTTTGTAGAATATAAGACATAAAGGAATACCTCCGCACTGCCATCTGTAACTGAAGTATACTCGGATGATTTATATATGGTATGTGAAGCACTCCATAAAAAAAATACACAGCAAAAAAAAAGACAGCAACAATGGCTGTCTTTTTTTTTATAATCAAGAAGGATAAAAGATTATCCATTCATGGACATCAAGAATTCTTCGTTTGTCGCAGTATTTCTCATTTGTCGGGTGATGAACTCCATTGCTTCTTCTGGCTTCATGTCTGCTAGATGTTTGCGCAAGATAAACATACGTTGTAATTCGTCTTTATCCATCAATAACTCTTCTCTACGAGTAGAAGATTTTGTCAAGTCGATAGCAGGGAAGATACGTTTGTTAGAAAGAGAACGATCTAATTGTAACTCCATATTACCTGTACCTTTAAACTCTTCAAAGATAACCGCATCCATCTTAGATCCTGTATCTGTCAAGGCAGTCGCCAAGATAGTTAATGATCCCCCATTTTCGATATTACGGGCAGCACCAAAGAATTTCTTAGGCTTCTGTAAAGCGTTGGCTTCGACACCACCAGAAAGCACTTTACCGCTAGAAGGCGCAACCGTATTGTAGGCTCTTGCTAGACGAGTGATAGAATCTAATAAAACAACAACATCGTGTCCCGATTCTGTAAGTCTTTTTGCTTTTTCTAAGACCATCCCTGCCACTTTTACGTGGTTACTTGCGGGTTCATCAAATGTTGAAGCCACTACTTCGGCATTGACACTACGCTTCATGTCTGTTACTTCTTCAGGACGCTCGTCTATCAAAAGTACAATCATGTAACATTCAGGATGATTGGTTGCAATCGCATTTGCCATGTCTTTCAATAAGAAAGTCTTACCCGTTTTGGGTTGAGCCACAATCAGTCCTCTTTGACCTTTTCCGATGGGTGTGAACAAATCAATCATCCGAACACCTAAGTCCTTACCGGTAGAATTTTTTGGCGTAAGCGTAAATTTCTCCTCTGGAAAAAGTGGTGTCAAATAATCAAAAGGCACTCTATCCTTAACCAACTTAGGATCTAAGGCATTGATAGCCGATACTTTCAATAAGGCAAAGTATTTTTCTCCTTCTTTTGGAGGTCTTACAAACCCTTGGACAGTATCCCCAGTTTTCAAACTAAATAACTTGATTTGAGAAGGCGACACATAAATATCATCAGGAGAGGATAAATAATTGTAGTCCGCTGACCTCAAAAATCCATATCCATCTTGCATCATTTCTAAAACGCCTTCACCTTCTATGATACCATCTAATTCAACATTGAATCTTGGCTTTTTAGGAGCAGGCTTTCTAGGTGCTTGAGTTCGCTGAGGGCGGTTATCATTCCGATCCTGGCGGTCGTTACGGTTACCGTTTTTATTATCGCTAGTCTCTTGGCGGTTGCGGTTATCATTCCTATTATCATTCCTATTGTCATTTCGCGTATCGTTGCGCTCTTGGCGGTTACGATTATCATTTCTATTGTCATTAGGCGTATCATTACGATCCTGTCTAGGTTTATTTGCGCGATCCTGTCGAGGGTTACGCTTTTGATCTAGACTAGGGACTCTAGGCGATCTCGAAGATACTTTAGTCGGCACTTGTCTTTTAGGCTTACTAGAGATTTGGTTATCGAGGCTACGTTCGACTTCCGTCAAACTGTCCTCAAACATGTCCGCTTGTTTTTTCTTAGTGGGTTGCGTCTTTTTTACAACCGTTCTTTTGGTTGCGACGACTCGTTTAGGAGCAGCCTTAGGAGTCGCCTTAGAAGCCGTTTTTTTCGCAACTGGCTTAGCTGCAGGTTTCTTGACTGCTTTTTTCTTGGGAGCAGGTTTGTGTCGAGGTTTATCGATGATGATGTCCTCTTTTTTCTTGACGTTTGCTTGCTCGTCCAGAATTTTGAAAATTAAGTCTTGTTTTGGTAATTTCGTGTAGCCTTTAATTTTTAGGCCTTGGGCAATTTCTTTAAGCTCATTAACAAGCTTAGATTGTAATTGTGCAATGTCGTACATTTCTGTGCAAATAATTTAGGTGAGATCCAATTTTGGAGGTTAAATAAAGGTCAAACGACCAAAATATGAAGTTTAAGATTGAAGTCTCTTAGGTAAGATGCCTGAAAAAAAGTAGGCAGAAAAAGAGGCGTTCGATGTGTATTTAATTCGTCTGGGGCAAAGATAACCAAAAAAATTGGAAATGAAAGTATTATCTTTGCCTTTATAAAAGAATAAAGCTTTTTTTACGCTCTTATTAGTAGAGAAAGTGGCAATTTTGCCTAAAATTCTAACAGCAGAACGCTTAGTTTTGCTTTTTGTTACAAATTTTCCGTTTTATATGCTAGAGATTAAGTTTTTAAGAGAGAATCCAGAGGTCGTTAAAGCTGGTTTGCGAAAGCGAAACTATGACGATGCCGCCCTTCAAGTCGTGGACAAAGCTATAGAAGTGGATACCCTCAGACGTGAATCCCAAACATCCTTGGATAAGTTACTGGCTGAGTCCAACCAAGCTGCCAAAAAAATAGGCGCACTCTATCAAGCAGGCGAAAGAGCAGAAGCCGACAAGCTAAAAGAGATGGTCTCGGCTGCCAAAGGAGAAACTAAAAAATTGGAAGCCCGACTAGCGGATGCGGAAAAGCAACTAGAAAATATCTTGCTGTCTATCCCCAATATCCCCCATGCAGATGTGCCTTTCGGAAAAGGGGAATCCGATAATGAAGTTTTTCAAGCCTGGACTCAACCTTTGCCTGAATTGACCGAAAGTGCTGTTCCTCATTGGGATTTGGCCACAAAGTATAACATTATAGATTTTGGTCTTGGGGCAAAGATAGCGGGCTCGGGCTTTGTCCTCTTTCGAGGAAAAGGTGCAAAACTAGAACGCGCCTTGATAAATTTCTTTTTGGACGAAGCCGAAAAAGCGGGTTATGAAGAGATTATCCCTCCTTTACTTGTGAATGAAGCTTCTGCGCGGGGCACCGGTCAACTACCTGATAAAGATGGACAAATGTACTATGCGGAAAAGGATGATTTGTATCTGATACCGACAGCGGAAGTGCCCATTACGAATATATATAGAGATGTCATTTTACAGGAAGAGGATTTTCCTATCAAAATGACTGGTCACACGCCTTGTTTTCGGAGAGAAGCAGGCGCACATGGGTCTGAGGTTCGTGGACTGAATCGGGTACACCAATTTGACAAGGTAGAAATCGTAAGGATCGAGCACCCTAGTAAGTCTTATGACGTCCTTGCGGAAATGTTGGATCATGTACGTGGTTTATTGGAAAAATTAGGGTTGCCATATCGTATTTTGAGACTTTGTGGCGGTGATACGGGTTTTACGGCAGCGATTACCTATGATTTTGAGGTGTATGCCGCAGCTCAAAAACGTTGGTTGGAAGTGAGTTCAGTCTCCAATTTTGAGACCTATCAAAGTAATCGATTAAAACTGCGTTATAGAGATAGCGAAGGAAAAAGACATCTTGCGCATACTTTAAATGGTAGTGCATTGGCATTAGCCAGAATAGTGGCGGCGATTTTGGAGAATAATCAGACAGAGGACGGTATTTTAATACCCAAAGCGTTGGTTCCTTTTACGGGTTTTGATCGCATCTAAAAATCGTTTGAGAAATTAATTGAACGCACAATGAACCAAAACCCCTGTTTAAGGTGTTAAGTAGATGAATAATTCATTGTTTGGCGCAAGCTAGAAATAACAAAACAAAAAATATGTACGGTTTAATAATAATCAGTGTTGTATTTACAGGTATTGGAATGTACTTGAGTAACACGTTGAAAAGGAAATTTAAAAAATATAGCCAAATGCCCACTTCTAGTGGCTTGACGGGTGCAGAAGTAGCCGAAAAAATGCTTCGAGATAGTCGCATTTTGAATGTAAAAGTCGTTCAAGGGCAGGGCATGTTGACAGATCACTATAATCCTGGCACCAAGACAATTTCGTTGAGTCCAGATGTATATAATGGTCGTCATGTTGCAGCAGCTGCCGTTGCCGCTCACGAATGTGGTCATGCAGTGCAACACGATACGGCTTATTCGATGCTTCAATTGCGTTCGATGCTAGTACCTGTTGTCAGTTTTTCTGCTAAGATTCAACAATATTTGTTCATGTTTGGGATGGTGATGATGAGTGGTATTGGCGGTGGAAATAGTATTTTTTTGATGGTGGCGATAGCTGCTTTTGGGATGACTACTATCTTTAGCTTGGTGACCTTACCCGTAGAATTTGACGCGAGTAATCGGGCATTGGCTTGGTTAAATACCTCCGGCATAACTGTCGGCAGAGAGCATGATGGAGCCAAAGATGCTTTAAAATGGGCGGCTTTAACATATGTATCAGCTGCTTTGGCTGCTCTAGTTCAATTGATTTATTTAGTCAGTATGTTTCTAGGGGGCAGAGATTAGCTTGCGCAAAAAAACAAATACTCATTACAAACAAAACAACAATACTATGACAGGTGACATTTCAACAGTTCTAGCGCAGGTGAAGGAAAAGATGGATCAATCCCTAGAGCATCTTCACAAAGATTTAAAAAGGCTGCGTACAGGAAAAGCGTCTCCATCCATGTTGGATGGGGTGATGGTGGATTATTATGGAGCGACTACTCCGCTGAAACAAATTGCCAACATTGTGACCTTGGATGCTCGATCCATTTCCGTTCAGCCTTGGGACAAGACGGCAGTCCCTGCCATCGAAAAAGCCATTACCAATAGTAATTTGGGACTTAATCCCCAAAACGATGGGGAGGCCATTCATTTGAATATCCCAATGTTGACAGAGGAGAGACGGATAGAAATTGTCAAGCAAGCCAAACATTTTGGGGAGGATGCAAAAGTGAGTTGCCGAAATGCTAGACATGAGGCCTTAAACTTTGTCAGAGCTGAAGTAAAAGATGGCTATCCAGAAGATGATGGGAAGCGCATAGAGAAACAACTAGATGAAATAACAAAAGAGTTTTCTGGCAAAATAGACGCAGTTGTTAGCGGAAAGGAAAAAGAAATCTTGACCGTTTAATTCGGATTTATTAAAATTAAAAAGGCTGCCTTGTAGGCAGCCTTTTTTTATTGGATTTTTACACTAAAAAAAATGGGGAAAGCGATTAGGTACACCTACACGGCGATTACTATTAATTTGATTATAGCCATTTTAATTCTATTAATTCTTGGATTAAAAAAAATGGTGGGTAAAATCCCGCTTGGTATAGGGATTGGTGTTGTTGCCCTATATGTTGTCAGTTTTTTTTGTAGCCCCACATTTGGACTATTTAATTAACCAACGAGGAATGAATGGCATTCTGGTCGGGTTGGCATTTTTATGGGGAATGCCAATACATGGCGTAAATTTCGTGATTATTTTCTGTTTCCATTTTCGGTAATCTTGATTGTTGGATTTATTTCTACTGATAGCAGGAGCCCTATTAGGATCTAAAATCCAAGAAAAATCAAATCAAGATACGGACGACTTATTAGATAGTAATGTGATTCATTCCGTTCTTTTTGCGTAAGCGATTAAAATAGATTTTATTCGCAAGACAATTTCAGCTCATAACTCTTATAGGTCTCCCCTGCTGCATATTCCACCCAAACATCCGTATGCATGGTGTCTCCTGCTGGCAAAGAAGGATCAACAGAAAGTAATTTTCGCTCTTCGTAGGTTTTTCCTTCTTCTGTGGTCAGGATTACCTCAAAGATGACCTTGTCTGTTTCTTCATCTTTATAACTATACTCTTTAGAACCCGTATTCACTACATCAAAATCAATAATAATGGTATTGATACTCGCTGCATCTTCGATGGCTGTCTCTTTAAATTCCATATCACTGCTTAAACATATTTTATCTTTTTTGCAAGCAGAAAAAAAAGCTACGCCCAATAAAAGTAGGCCTATTAAGTAGTATTTCATATCAAATCCTATTTATATTTTAAAAAAAAGACCAATCATCTAATGTATTTTCGATGATAAGACAGTAGAACGCAAAGATAAACAAAAATATTTTCTAATCAAAAACAGCAATAATGGATTATTTTGTAGTGTCCCCAAAAAATCAGACAACGAGTTAAGACAAAAAAACCATTAAATTTGCCATTATGAAAAGACGCAAATTCACATCAAAGTTTAAGACAAAA
>CAYRVZ010000160.1:0-7013 GCA_964427815.1 uncultured Saprospiraceae bacterium
CGCAGAACAAGTCGTGTATGTTCCGCTGGCGGGGTCAAATTTAGTCAAGTGCCAAACAATCTGGAACCAATATCATTCAAATTTGGGTTACACCACTACACCTCTATAACCGCTACACCAGTCTACACCGTCTACACCGTTCTACAAGTTCGGCTCTCCGGTGTTCATTTTTTGCTTGCCCAAAAAAGGGCACTTTGTCCAAAGGCGTTTTTGGGCTGTGGTGAAAGTGCCGCATCATCGACGGCATGCTTAACCTTAGTTCAAGTAGGCGGAACGCCTACACCTAGATGCGGTTTAAGCCTATAAGGCTTACCGAGCGATCTTGGTTTTTATATATTTGGCAAGGTCAGTGCCAGCGGGGGAAAATCACTCAAAATCTAACCAGCAACCTAAAAACCAGCCGGTAATTCACGGTTCCTACTACTAGAATCTATTGGGGTCACTTCTTCTTTAACAGGGATAGAATAATTTTTAAAAGGAGCCAACAACTGCCTAATCTTTTGTCGACTAAGATATTCATCACTTTCTAAAAATAATTCTTGTTGTGCGCAGCCAAATGATGTTGGAAATTTTATTGATACCTTTCCAATAAAAGGATCAAATAAAATTGTCGGAGCAAAATAATCATAATGCTGTCCTTGCATTCTATATTCATACAATAATCGATTATTAATTATAATCTTGCGAATTGGTATATATTTAAAAATTACATTTGAACAATAATAGCCTTTATTCACTATAGTATCTCCTTTCTCGAAGGACTCTGGGCTAAAAAATAGGTTGAATTTATCACAATTCTTCCTATACCAATTATCTTCAACAACTTTAAAGGTATCCACCTTTCGGTAAACATTGCCCAGACCTGACTTCTTTAATCTGTACTCTAGAAAAACGCTATCATTTGTATAAACTCTTATTAGACTTTCAGGATAGCAATTCTCACCCATATAATTCAATTGGACAACTCTTGAATTGCTTGCACAAGACAATAATCCTAGGCTGAGAATCCCTATAGTAGAAAACAATTTGAATTTACTATTCACCCTTAAATATTTTTTTCGCTTCATTTTGAAGCATATCAACCTGCTGACTATAATCATCAGATGAAGGATTCAAATCAAATGCTTTATCTACTGTATCAGTTCCCCACAACCCCGAAGACGAAAGAAGTTTTAATTGCTTTTCAGAATAACCTAATTTATATTCTGAATTATAATCCTGAAGTCCTTCCAAGGTTTTAGAAAATAATAAATCCGCATGTGGAACATGATGATCAGACCTATTAACTATACTGAAATCTCCACCCGTTAGAATAGGGCATCAGCCATTACATCATTACTTACACATGGTGGTGTTTTGCCTCTTCGATGAATGGATCATTTACGGGTTCTAGTGCCGCTTTAGAAAGCGTATTAAACACCACAAAGAGGAACAAGCTTAAGAAACCGATAAAAGTTCCTATCTCTAAGAAACCAGGCAGCGTAAATCCAGCCGCAAAATGGCTAACATGCTCTACAGCTTCGTGAGCGACTTCGTGACCTCCTTCCGCAGTAGCTGCGTGTTCAGCGTGACTTAGATGCTCCATGGCTGTATGGCGGACACCAGGCTTAATCATCAAGAAGAAATCCAACCAGTGACCGATGATAATAACAATCGACGTGAATACCAAAGTACCCATCTTACGCTTGTTAGAATTAGACATCAAAATCAAAAAGGGTATGGGAAAATTCAATACGATGATCAGGTAAAATAAGAAAGGATACTCATGAATCCGAGTATGGAAGTAAATCGTTTCTTCCCCGACGTTACCGTACCAAATCAACATAAATTGTGAGAACCATAAGTATGTCCAGAAGACACTAAATCCAAACAAAAACTTACCCAAATCATGTATGACATCTTCATTCAAATTCGGCAATGCTCCCTTTGACTTCAAGTAAATAATAATTAAAATAGAAAATGCCAACATACTGACCCACCAACTAGAGCCGGCATACCATGCATACATCGTACTATACCAATGCGCATCTATTGACATCAACCAAAGCCATATCACTATCGCACTACTATAACCAGCGATTGCCAAGTATCCAGCTGCCCATTTACGAGTACTGTACATGTGCTTGAAATCACCAAAACGTCCGTTTGTATCTTCGTCAACCGAATAAGCACGAATCTTCTTATTCATAAACCACCATAACCCAACAAAAGCTAGTGTCGCAAACAAATACATGTGCTTATTCAAAAAAGGCGACTTCCCTGTTAATATAGGGTCTGCTGCTACGGCTTCTGCATCTGCCCAGTGGTATAAGTGGTGAAAACCAACATAGTTACCGATGGCGATGATCAACATAAAAATACCGCCTAGCCCCATAAAAGAAGCCAATGCCTCAAATACACGCTTGCTCATCACAAACCAGCCTGACCAAGCTGTAATCCATACAGACATGGCAAAGGCAGCCATAAATCCAATGCCCAAAAAGAAAGTGGCATTGTGCAAGAAGTTACTCCAAAAACGGGTACTCGCCATTTCTCCACCCGCAAAAAGGGTCAAGAGCATGGAGACAACTCCTAATATAATTCCGCCGATAAGCATCGACTTTGTTTTTCCTTCAAATGTAAATTGGTTCATTGAACGCTTATTTTTTCATTTAAGATTTTGTTTCTAACTGACTACTACTTCTTCTGCTCCGTTGGCGTATAAAAAGAAGTCGTGTATTCTATCCCACGTTTTTTTGCCTGCAAAGAGCGAACATAATGTATCACCTGCCAGCGTTCCTCATAAGATAACTTATCGTGAAAAGCCCCCATTAAGTTCCGTCCTTTCATGATTGTATAATAGTAGAAACCATTATTTTGATCAATAAATCTATCCAACATCAAATTCGCAGCAGGAGAAGGAAATGGGCTTCCGTCTCTAGACAAATACCCGTCTCCATCTGCTTTCTTTCCATGACAGATAGCGCAGTTGATGTCAAATAATTCTTTACCCACTGCTAGCCCCCCTTTCGTAATCGGAAAAGGATTCGCAATGATTTCATCCATAGCTCTTTGACGCTCATCTGGTGTATCTCCATAGTAAAATGGTACAAATCCATTCTTAGGTGTCGCAATACTATTAATTCTATCTTGACCCTGTACAGCCTTCATACTAGCAGAACCACCTGCATATCCACGAGGGATGGTATGGGCAACAGGAAGATTATGCATCGCTAATTCTTTACGGGTTTGGACACTTTCGTCATTCCAAGTATTACGTTGGTAATCCACAAATTTATTGGCTTCATAGGCTACAGACACACCCATATCTGGCATGTACTCTGTCCCCGTATTATTGACACCTGCATGATGACAACTAGTTAAAATGCTAGCTGCAAAAAAAGTGGTGATGATGATTGAAAATAACTTCATTCCAATATGATTTATACCTTTCGGCAAATGGTTAATTTAAAGATCTGACATTTCTTTCGAACTCACAAAGGTAGCACCCGTGTCATTCAACAAGCTTTCAAAAGCATTCGTATTGTCTGAGGCTGCCCCTGTTACATCGTAAGCTAGACAAAACTTGTCGTCAGATATCCGATCATGTAAGACTTCCGTCTCCGCTTTCATACTCAATCCATTGACAATAAAGTAAGTGATCACCATACCGACACCTGAAAATAATACCGTCAACTCAAAAGTAATTGGAATAAAAGCTGGAATAGGCCAGTGTGCCTTACCGCCAAATACATTGGGCCAATCAATCTTGAAAATCCAAGACATAAAGAAGAAAGCGGTCATCGCTCCTAATGTACCAAAAATAAAGCCTACAATGTGCAATCTTGATTCTTTCAAATCCAATAATGGATCTAATCCATGTATCGGAAAAGGAGAATAAACATCATAAATCTTTAACCCGCGCTCATTGGAAACTTTCACAGCTTTGAGCAAATCCTGCTCATCATCGTAAAGTCCAAAAACTATATTTTTCTTTGTCTTCATTATCTGTTAATTATTTCAATTAGATGTTTTCTTGCTTCTTGTCCAAATATTGATCTCCGTATTCTTTCAAGATACTCTTTACTTCCGCAATCGCTACAACGGGTGCAACTCTCGTAAAGCCTAAGAACAAAACAAAGAATAATCCAAAAGTACCTACATAGATACCTATTTCGACCCAAGTCGGAATATAATAACTCCAAGAAGAGGGTAAGTAATCTCGGGCGATAGAAGTCGAGATAATCACAAAACGCTCAAACCACATCCCGATATTGACCCATATTGATAGAAAGAAAGTCCAAAAAACACTCGTTCTTAATTTCTTACTCCAAAATAGCTGCGGTATGATTACGTTACAAGACATCATCCCAAAATATGACCACCAATAGATACCTTTAGCTCTATTCAAAAACGCAAATTGCTCATATACATAGCCTGAATACCACGCAATCGCTAACTCCGTAATATACGCCACCCCAACAATAGATCCTGTCACCAGGATTACCTTGTTCATGGATTCTATGTGATTAATAGTGATATAATCTTCTAAATGTAAAATCTTACGGGTGATTAACATCAATGTCAATACCATCGCAAACCCAGAGAATACCGCTCCTGCTACAAAATAAGGAGGGAAAATCGTAGTATGCCATCCAGGGATTACTGAGGTTGCAAAGTCAAACGATACAATCGTGTGTACCGAAAGTACCAATGGGGTCGCTAATCCAGCCAATACTAATGAGATAGACTCAAACCGCTGCCAGTTCTTAGCACTACCCTTCCATCCAAATGAAAGCATACTGTATATCTTTTTACGAAAGCCCGTCGCCCTATCTCTAATCGTCGCAAAATCAGGAACCAATCCCGTGTACCAAAACAAGACGGAAATCGTAAAATACGTACTAATCGCAAAGACATCCCATAACAAAGGAGAGACAAAGTTCGGCCACAAAGGACCCCGTGTATTCGGATATGGAAAGAAGAAAAATACATCCCACGCCCGTCCTACGTGTATCAATGGAAACATCGCTGCACACATAACGGCAAAGATAGTCATCGCTTCTGCCGCTCTGTTTACGCCCGTACGCCATCGCTGCCTAAATAATAATAAGATGGCAGAAATCAATGTTCCGGCATGCCCAATACCAATCCACCAAACGAAGTTGGTAATATCCCAACCCCATCCAATCGTTCTGTTCAGGTTCCAGGAACCGATACCATAATAGACTGTCCAGGTAACAGCAAAAACACCAAAACTTAAAACGATGACTGACAAAATAAACATGGCCAACCAAAGTTTACCGGGTGTTTTTTCTGTTGCTGCCACTAAGTCTTCCGTAATATCGTGGTAAGATTTTTTACCAAATATTAACGGTTCTCTTATTGAGGATACGTGTGATGACATTTATTCAATGTTTTATGATTATTTGCTTACGCAAAAAACTTTATTCACTAAGTGAGCTTTAAGCATCTAAGCTTTCGTCTCTATTATTTACTTTCGTTTGGTACATCACGGAAGAAGCAACGTTCACTTCTTCTAATGCAATGTAATTCAAACTATTACGACGACGTTGATTCATCTCTCCGTCTTTATTATTCAAATCACCCATGATGATGGCTTCCGTCGGACAGGCCGTTTGACAGGCTGATTTCACATCGCTGTCTCTCAACTTTCGACCCTCCTTCTTCGCCATTAACTTTCCTTCTTGCAGGCGCTGTACACAGAAACTACATTTTTCTATCACACCACGAGCTCGGACAGTTACATCTGGATTTAAGACCATTCTAGTCAAGTTATCCGATCCATAAGCCAATCCTCCATTATCCAACTCTTGATTTAGAGAAATCTGATTACCTGTAAACAAATCAGCTGTTGTATAATCCAACCAGTTGAAACGACGTACTTTGAAAGGACAGTTGTTGGCACAATATCTAGTTCCAACACAACGGTTATAAGCCATCTGGTTCAATCCTTCCGAACTATGATTTGTCGCATTTACAGGACATACATTCTCACAAGGCGCATTATCACAATGTTGACACATCATCGGCTGATACACGGCATTTGGATTTTCATAATCCCCATAAAAATATCTATCAATACGCAACCAAGTCATTTCATGATGGCGACTGACTTCCTTCTTACCGACGACAGGTACATTGTTTTCAGCCATACAAGCCACCGCACAAGCACCACAACCAATACAAGCATTCATATCAATGTGCAGTCCCCAGTGGTGACCTTCACCATAGCGTTCTTCTGCATATTTTTCTGCTGGATATAAGGTCTTAGAATTCAAGTGCTGAGCATGGGCACGCTTTTCTTCCAGCTCCTTCAAGAAGCCATCCATATCGCGTACATTCGTCTGATACATCACCGAACGATCCGTCAAGCCTCCTTGCGCACCCGCCCCTAATGTCATCAGTACTTTCTCATCTACATTTATCTTTTCTCCTGACTTATCCGTTCCAGTCACCCCTAAACTATGGTGATATTGAACACAAGAGAAGTACTTATCTTTTCCTACTTTGGGAGAGACAACCACATCCGAAGCAAAATACTGTACATTTCCATCTTTGTCCGTGCTCAACCAAGGAATGACATCCACTCCTATTTCTTTACCGGCAGCACCGACCACTGTTCGTCCATATCCTAAGGACAAGGAAACCGTTCCACGCATTTGACCAAATTGGCGAAAGACCGATACCGGCTTCATCTTGCCACCTACAGTCAATTCCGCTACATCTGCCCAACCTTTAAACTCTTCTGGGTTCAATCCGTGCATGGCAGAGAAGCTATTGCCTCCATCCCATTCGATCGGAATCGCAAGATAATTACCCCATGAAGTTCTAGAAACGGCATCTGGCAATTCCATCAACCAAGGATTGTTGGCATATTCACCTGCACCCACTCTAAAATCTTCAAAGAAACTGATCTCCATTTCAGCACTACCCGGCTTCGTTACACTAGAAGCCATGGCAGGATCGAAGGAAAAAGGACTTTCTTTTGATTCATAAACTACATGATAAAT
>CAYRVZ010000161.1:0-7009 GCA_964427815.1 uncultured Saprospiraceae bacterium
TCCAATTATAGTCGGGTTGATTTAGCATTGTCCTACAAGCACCTATTTAAATGGGGTCTGGCTACCGTGAATTTTTCTGCACTTAATATTTTGAATAAAAGAAATGTACTCAATCGTAGATATGAGTTAATTGTTTCAGAATTGGCAAAGCAAGGGAAGGAAGATCCTTTGCTATTTTTACAAGAAAGAAATGGCTTGTTCTTTACGCCTAATGTGTCTTTATTGTTTGAGTTTGGATTTTGGGGTGAGCAGTAAGAAATATTACCAACTTAGTTTTATTTATTGGATTACCATTTCATTTTGCTACGATGACCAGATACTTGGGGCGGTTTTTCTACGGCAGGAATAGTCAGAGCGAGCCCGAGAATTTTTAGGGTAGCATGAGCGGCATTTTGTTCTGCACCTTTTTTGCTAAAGTCATCCGCTACGCCATATTTTTTGCCATTTACGATGACAACGATCTTAAAGCGATCCCTTTTTTGATGTTTATACTTAGTGACCGTTCTAAATTCAATTGTCTTTGAGTTTTTTTGCGACCATTCAAGTAATTGACTTTTATAATTATCATCAAAGGTCTCTAATTCATGGATATCTAAATATTGTCTTAGTATCTTATTGATGATAAGTTTTTTTCCTTTTTTATATCCCAATTCAAAGTAAATGGCTCCTGTTAACGCTTCAAAAGCATTGCCTAACATGGCCTGGGATATCTTGGTGTCATTGTATTGTTCTAGTAATTCATCTAGTCCCATTTTAGCACCGATGGAGTTTAAGGCATCTCTTTTGACTATTTTGGATCTCATCTTGGTCATGAATCCTTCGTCCTCCTCCGGATATTTTAGAAATAGATATTCGGCTACGATAGCGCTCAGCATGGCATCACCCAGAAACTCTAAACGCTCATTATTTTTTTGAGAATGGGCATTTTGATGGTGCGACGATTTGTGATAGAAAGCTAATTTGAACAGGTTTAGTCTGCTCGGTACAAAACCAAGTAATTGATGAATCTTTCTTGCCAAAAATTTTTCTTTGGAAAAATAGAAGTTATAAAATTTATGAATCAATTTTAACAAACTAAAAAATTACATTTTTCGAAAAATGATGGAAGCATTGTGTCCTCCAAAGCCAAAAGTATTATTGAGTGTAACATTAACGGAGCGTTTAACGGCTTTATTGAATGTCAGATTTAATTTAGAGTCAATATTGGGATCCTCGGTAGTATGGTTGATGGTGGGTGGGATGAAGTCGTGATTAATGGCCAAAATACAGGCAATTGCTTCTACGGCTCCAGCTGCGCCCAAAAGATGCCCCGTCATAGACTTGGTAGAGCTGATGTTCAATTGATACGCATGGTCGCCAAAAAGTTCCTTTATTGCTTTTGTTTCGGCAACATCTCCAAGTGGAGTAGAGGTTCCATGCACATTGATGTAGTCCACTTCTTCTTTAGAAATGTTGGCATCTTCTAACGCAAATTTCATCACGTTTTTGGCACCCAATCCTTCTGGATGCGGCGCAGTAATATGATGTGCGTCTGCAGTAGCGGCTCCACCAATTACTTCTGCGTATATTTTTGCTCCCCTTGCCTTGGCGTGTTCATATTCTTCAAAAATAAGGGCTCCTGCACCTTCGCCTAATACAAAACCGTCTCTAGTTACATCAAAAGGTCTAGAAGCAGTTGAAGGGTCTTCATTTCTTTGCGAAAGCGCCTTCATGGCATTGAAGCCACCGATACCCGTCTCACAGATAGCTGCCTCAGAGCCTCCAGTGATCATGATAGTCGCTTTGCCTAGCCGGATTAAGTCAAAACTATTGACCATGGCATGCGAAGCACTTGCGCAAGCTGAAACGGTCGCATAGTTAGGTCCTCTGAAACCATATTTGATGGAAATCAATCCCGCTGCAATATCAGGAATCATCTTAGGAATCATAAAAGGATTGTAACGGGGCGTACCGTCGCCTTTCGCGAAAGCTATAATATTCTCTTGGAGGAAAGTCAAGCCTCCTATTCCTGCTCCCCAAATAACGCCTGCCTTGTCTAGGTCGAATAATTCGGGGTCGAAGTTAGCGTCCAGATAGGCTTGTTCGGCAGCAACCATGGCTAGTTGTGCAAAACGATCCATCTTTCGGGCTTCTTTTCTGTTCAGATATTCAGTCGCTTCAAAATTTTTGACTTCGCAGGCAAACTGCGTTTTGAATTTAGAAGCATCAAAAAGGGTAATAGGTGCTGCGCCACTGACCCCATCTTGTAGAGATTGGCGGTAGGATTCTATATTGTTTCCGATTGGCGTTAAAGCGCCTAATCCTGTAATGACAACTCTTTTCATCAAATAGTGCTTAAATTGAAAATCAAATATACAGCAGAAAAATGAGACGCTATATAGTTTTTACCATAAATATATTGTTCAAAGATCATACTTTAGGTGTCGAATGAATGAGACGAACAAAAAAACAGCGAAAAAGCTTAGCTTTTTCGCTGTAACAAAGATACATAGTTAAACTATGCGGCCTTTTCAACATAAGCGATGGCATCGCCTACGGTTTGGATTTTTTCTGCTTCTTCGTCCGGTATTTGGATATCAAACTCCTTTTCTAATTCCATGATTAGTTCGACAGTATCAAGCGAATCAGCTCCTAGGTCATTTATGAAGTTAGCTTCTTTAGTAACGTCAGCTTCATCTACCCCTAAACGGTCAACGATGATTGCGTGCACTTTTTCAGTGATGTTAGACATTTTTTTGTATTTTGTTATTAAATTCTTCTGCAAAGAAAAGCTAAACGCTCCTTTTGACCAAAGGTTTTGACATATTTTTATTTATGAGTATGTTAACAGAACCACTTAATCGACTGACTACTAAGTTCTTAGAGGCTTAAAATATTTTCTTGGCTAGGAACTAGTAAGTGACATTCACCCAAAAGGGCGTTGTCTTATATATATATATAATTTTTGTTTAACTCGTAGTTGTTTTCTGTACCTTTGAGCTTCTAAAAAATAAAGAAAGAATACATGAGAGTTGATATTAAACAAAAGACAAAGATTGTCTCTACTTTGGGTCCTGCCTCGTCAGATTATGAAACGATAAAAGCACTTGTTTCAGCGGGTGTGGATGTTTTTAGGTTAAATTTTTCACATGGGAAACATGAAGACAAGACTAAGGTCATTAAGATTATCCAAAGGGTAAATGCTGAAAACAGTCTTCATGTAGGGATTTTGGCAGATTTGCAAGGGCCCAAGCTCCGTGTAGGTGAAATGGAAGGAGAAGGTTTAAAACTTACACCTGGGATGGTGTTGACTTTTAGTAATACGAAGTGTGTGGGTAATGCTGAGAAGATTTATATGAGTTATGAGCGGTTTGCTTTGGATGTGGAAGCAGGGGATCGGGTCTTATTGGACGATGGTAATGTGGTTTTGAAGGTCTTAGAGACCAATGGAGTTGATGAGGTGAAACTGACAGTGATACATGGCATGATTTTAAAATCCAATAAAGGAGTGAATTTACCTGACACTGATGTAAGTCTGCCAGCCCTTACGGAAAAAGATTTAGTAGATCTGAAGTATATTTTAACTCAGCCGTTTAATTGGATCGCGCTTTCTTTTGTTCGCAGGGCAGCGGATATGCATGCTTTAAGAAAGTATGTTGATGATGCAGGGCATCCAGCAAAATTAATGGCGAAGATTGAGAAACCTCAAGCAGTCAAAAGAATAAAAAAAATTATCAAAGCCTCCAATGGTATTATGATCGCTAGAGGGGATTTGGGTGTCGAAATGCCAATTGAGAAGTTGCCCAGTATCCAGAAGAAAATCATCAAACATTGCATTCAATGGGCAAGACCTGTGGTGGTGGCTACACAGATGATGGAGTCTATGATTACGAATCCTTCGCCAACACGGGCAGAGATTACGGATGTGGCGAATGCCGTATTGGATGGAGCGGATGCGTTAATGTTGAGTGGAGAAACGGCAGTCGGAAAGTTTCCAGTACAAGTAATCAAGTACATGAATAAGATTATCAATGAAATGGAGAAGTCTTCTGGTTACACTGGATTTAAACCCAAGCCTATAAAAAAATCTTCGTTATTCTTTTCTGATGTCATTTGTTTTAATGCAGCATTGACAGCTAATGACATAGGTGCTGTGGGCGTAGCAGGGGTGACGGTGTCAGGTTATACTGCCTTTAAAGTGTCTAGTTTTCGTCCCAAGGGAAAAATATTCATCTTTTCTAGCGAAAAAGAATTGCTAGGATCCTTAGCTTTATGTTGGGGCGTGAAACCTTTTTATTATGACAGCTTTACTTCTACAGATGATATGATAAAGGACACTGCAAGGATATTGAAAGAGACAGGTTATGTCAAAGCTGGGGATACTATTGTCAATACGGCGAGTATTCCCATCGGAGAGAGAGGGAAGACGAATATGTTGAAGGTGAACATTATAAAATAAAAAAAGGAAGTAACCGTTAAAGGTTACTTCCTTGTGGTACCTCCCAGGCTTGAACTGGGGACACCAGGATTTTCAGTCCTGTGCTCTACCAACTGAGCTAAGGTACCAGTTGCTTTGCTTCCAAAGCGGATGCAAAGATAAGCGTATTTTTTTAAAGAAAAAGTTTTTTCAAAGTTTTTTTCAGATGATAGTAAAAAAAATAGGATTTGCACTCGTGGTGCCTTTAATTATACTTGCATATTTGAGGGTTACTTATGGTGGGTCATACGGATTATACATGATTCCATTTGGGGTTCTGTTGATTACCTTGTATATGTTTATTCCCCAGGTAGAGTGGTGGTGGGCAAAGAGAAATCCGCCAAAGGTTAGTCCTGAGCTTGTAAAATACCTCAACGAATATTTTACTTTTTTTCAAGAGCTATCTGGATCAGATAAAGATAAGTTTTTAGAGCGTATTACCTTATTTGATATGGCTAGAGCTTTTATGCCTCAGGTGGGAGACAAAGTACCCACACCTATTAAAACAATGGTTTGTGCAGAAGGTGTGCGATTGACTTTTGGGCTTGAAGATTATTTGCTTTTAAGTCATGAACGAGTGGTCATATATCCACATCCCTTTCCTTCACCGCAACATCGTCAAATGCATCATTCCGAAACGTATCATAAAGACGGGGTATTGATATTTGATTCTTCTCCTGTTATTGCTCAATTTAAGAATACCGCTATCGTCTTTAATATAGTCTTGTACGAATGGGTGTCCGTATTCAAGTATGAACATAAATCGGTCTTTCCAGCATTTGAAGACGCCGATTGGACTGTATTTGGTGAGCGATTCAATACACCTAAAATATTGGTTGCCGCTTCATTGGGCTTACCAACTTTTGACATGAGCTTTGTAGGGGCAGTGCTTTATTTGACACAAAAAACATTGTTTGTGGAGCACTATCCTATGCAAGCAGAGCATTTTAGCGTATTGTTTAAGCAGTAGGAAAGTGCGATTGGTTTATCAGGAGTCAAATCCTCACATGGGGATTGCATCAAAACGATATCCTTGTTCGAGAAAGAAATCTAATGTCTTGGGCAAAGCGGATTGTACGCACTCTTTAGTTTTTTCACTGTCATGAAGTACGATGATGGAACCTGGCACAGCGTGCTTCTTCATCCTGTCAAAACAGTTTTCGGAGGAGACACGTCCGTCAAAATCTCCACACAAAATATCCCACATGACGATTTTATAATCCCCCTTTAGTACTTGAGCTTGTTCTCTAGTTATTTTGCCGTAAGGCGGCCTAAATAAATTGGATTGTACCACCTCTCTGCATTTATTGATATTTTTAATATAAATCTCTTTCGGTGTTTTCCACCCATTTAGATGATTGTAGGTATGGTTACCCACGGTATGACCATCCAGTAAGATTCTATCAAAAATTTTGGGATGCTTCTCTACGTTGTCCCCTACACAAAAGAAAGTAGCTTTGGCATTATAGGATTTTAATATACCTAAAACCATATCAGTCACTTCTGGATTAGGCCCATCATCAAAGGAAAAATAGAGCACTTTTTCATCAGTGGGTATGTCCCACGTATAATCGCAGAAAAGTTGCTTGGCTATGTTAGGTGTCTTTACTAAGTACATGGTCGTATTATCTGACTACTTAAATGTAAATTTTTCGATATTGTTCTAAACTAAGGGCAAAATGAATGACCAATTTCAGATGGGGAATAAAATGAAGCCTAACGATTGGCTGATTTAGGTAAAATAGTTGGATATATTTAAGTACTAAAATTTTACTCATACGTAAATTCCTTAACAAGTAAATTTGAAACCATGGATTAAATCGTAAAATATTTGGATTCCTTAACGAAATTGACTAAATTTGTCAAATCATAAAATGTCAAACATGAATACGTTCGGAAAAATGATTCGGGAAGCACGGGTACAGCAAAACCATACACTGGTTGTACTGGGTGGATTGATGCAGTTGGATACAGCGATTATCTCAAAGGTAGAACGGGGGTTGCGGATTGCTACCCGTGTCCAAGTTACCCGGTTTATTAGTGTATTGGATTTAGTTGAAAAAGATGCTTTTGCTGCATGGTTAAGCGATAAAATTTTGTCACAGTTACAAAATGAAGATTTTGCCATGGATGCGCTTATAGTCGCCGAAGAGCAGATGAATTATTTGCGTAAGCAGCAAGATGCAGCCACTAGTGATATTTCTAGTGAAGTCATCGCTTTGATGGAGCAGGCTGATTCGCTTGCGCAAAAATGGATGGCTAATAAACCGCTAGCAGGTATTCAATTACAGAAACTACAAGAGTATTTCAATGTAGCTTACACCTACGATAGTAATCGGATAGAAGGGAATACATTGACGCTACAAGAAACGCATCTTGTGGTCAATGAAGGCTTGACTATTGGGGGGAAGTCCATGCGGGAGCATCTTGAAGCCGTGAACCACTACGAAGCGATTGATTATCTTTATGAATTGGTTCAACGTAAGGTTCGCATTTCTGAAAAGGTGATTAAAGAATTGCATCATCTGGTTTTGAAAGGAATCGATCGGGCCA
>CAYRVZ010000162.1:0-6995 GCA_964427815.1 uncultured Saprospiraceae bacterium
TTAAATGATGGAATCGAAAATAAATATACAGGATCTGTACAAATAGGATACTAAAAGATCACTTTAGCACGGTTTTTGAAATGTACAAATTAGATTTTTTCTTCATAAAATAAATTTCTTACATAAGATGAAAAACCTACTGGTTCTTATTATTATGGTTTTTGTTAGTTTCCAAGCAATGGGACAACAAGACCCTATGTTTACAAAGTACATGTTTAATTCGTTACATTATAATCCTGCCTATGCGGGTTCACATGAGCATTTAAGTTTGGCTTTGTTACATCGTACTCAATGGATAAATTTCCAAGGAGCACCTAACACACAAACTTTCACCGCTCATACACCCTTACGGGAAAATAGAGTAGGAGTTGGTTTAAGCTTATTACATGACCAAATCGGCGTAACTAGAACTTCTAGTGCGAATTTGTCCTATGCGTACCGTATTCCATTAAGCAAGAAAGCTAGATTGTCTGTCGGTATTCAGGGAGGAATGACCAACTGGAGAGCCGATTGGAATAAATTGGAATTAGAAAATACGGTTGACCCTGCTTTTGATGGTGATGTACAGAGTAAATGGCTACCCAACTTTGGGTTTGGTCTTTACTTCCAAACAAAAAGATTTTACACCGGATTGAGCTCGCCTCATTTGATTGAGCATAAACTGAGAGAGTCCGCTGGTACGGTTGAGAGCGCATTAGTTGCTCAGCAATATCGTCACTATTACTTTACAGTAGGAGGAGCTATTCCGATTGTAGGAGATGATATTATCTTTAAACCTTCTTTATTAGTGAAGAATGTAGGTATTGATAGTAAGTTGCGTAAGACTGAGGATTTGAGATCGATTAATGCACCTACAGAATTTGATGTTGATTTGTCTGTTTTGTTTATGGAAACCTTATGGGTCGGAGCGGCATTTAGATCATCTATTGAGAAGTTTTCAAATGATAAGAGTTCGTTTGATTCTGGAGATATTTGGGCATCTTACAACCTAAGAAATGGCATGAGAATTGGGGCTGCCTATGATTATACTTTAACAGAAATAAATAAAGAAACACCGGGTTCTTTTGAGATTATGCTTGGATATGAGTTTGACTTCAAGACGAACCGTATTGAGACACCACGTTATTTCTAAAAACCGAAACATTTGGACTTATAATCAGTATGATATCCAAATAGAAAAAAATTAATAAAATGCAAAAGATTAGAATCCTTTCAGTTGTTGCACTTTTGTTCTTGGTTACAGGGACGATGTTTGCGCAAGCAGCTAAGCTAAAACGCGCTAGAAATTTTATGGACAATTTGGAGTACTTGAGTGCTATCCAAATGTACAATAAAATCCTCGAAGGCAATGATGTACCAGAAGCGAAAATTAATATCGCTGAATGTTACAGAAAAATTGATGACACCGAAAACGCAGAGTTTTGGTATGGACAAGTGGTGAGATTGCCTGAGGTACAGCCGATTCACAAGTTGTACTATGGTCAAGCATTGCAAGCTAACCAAAAATGTGATTTGGCCAAAGAGTGGTACCAACAATATATCGAAGAAGCACCAGATGATACAAGAGGGTCTTTTTTAGCTCAATCTTGTGATATGCAAGAGGAGTTATTGACGAAGAATGACGGTATCTATGTAGTAGAACACCTTGACTTTAACTCAAATTTAGATGATTTTAGCCCGACTTTTTATAAAGACGGAATAATTTTCGCTTCGGAAAGAGATAAGGGTTCTGCGGTCAAACGGATTCATACCTGGACTGGACAGCCTTTTAATGAACTGTACTATGTGGAAGCTAAGCAAAAGAAGAAAAAAACAGAGCTTTGTATGTATGAGTACGGAAAGCCGGAAAAGTTTTCTAAGAAAATAAACTCGAAGTTTCATGAAGCTGGCGTAACCTTCACAAAGGACGAAGACCGCATGTATTTTACTAGAAATAACTTCAATAATCGTAAGCGTAAAGCAAGTGATGAAGGTGTCACTAAGTTAAAGATTTATTCTGCAACGGGTGGTGATGGTAATTGGAATGATGTAGAAGAGCTTCCTTTCAATAGTGATGAATATTCTTGTGCACACCCTACTTTAGATCCTGATGGCAAAAAGATGTATTTTGCTTCGGATATGCCTGGTGGATTTGGAGGAATGGACTTGTATGTTGTCGAAAGAAACGGAGAGTCTTGGGGACCGCCTGTAAACTTGGGCCCACGTGTGAATACAGAAGGACATGAAATTTTTCCACACTACTCTAATGGCAAGCTATACTTTTCGTCTAATGGTCATATCGGACTAGGTGATTTAGATATTTATGTGATGACGATGCAAGATGGAGGTGAATGGAGCCTCCCAGAAAACTTGGGCGCTCCAATCAATTCGTCGGAGGATGATTTTAGTTTGATTATTAATAATGAAAATACTTGTGGATACTTCGCATCTGACAGAAAAGGAGGTAGCGGACGGGATGATATTTATAGCTTTAAGAAAGTAGCTTCGCCAGTGCACATCTTTGTCTATGACGCAGAGACGGGAGAAGGCATAGAAGGGGCTTCTGTCGTGAATAGTTGTACAGGTGAAACCTTGACAACCAATGAAGAAGGTAAAGCACAGATTGACATGAAAATGGATAAGTGTTGTACTTTTGACGCAAGTAAAGAAGAATATGATGACAACAGTAAAGAAGGTTGTACGACTGATATTCAAATGGGTGATCCTGTTTTTGTGGAAATTCCTTTGGATCAAAGTAAGAAATTTGACCTAGAAGGGGTGGTATTTGACCAGAGTACGGGGCTGCCTTTAGAGGGTGCTACGGTTACTTTAACTTCTGTTTGTGCGGATGATTCAACTAGTTTGGAACCGAAGACCGTAACAACAGATCTGACGGGTAAATACCATTTTGAATTAGACAAGGAGTGTTGTTATACCGTAAAGGGTGAAAAACTTGATTACTTGGCTGCTTCTTCGGATGAGGTGTGCACTAAGGGCTTGGACGAAAGTAAGACCTTTACTGAAAACTTAAACTTGATGCCCACAAAAGGTGGTGTTGCTTCTACAGATGGAGATGTCGTGTATGACCCTGTTTCTGGGCAGTATATCGATAAGAAAACAGGTAATCCAGCTGATGGAACGTATCCAAATGGAATGGTTTATAAGGATGGAGACATGTTCTTAAACGGTGAGAAATACACCAATGCACCTACTTTCCAAACGGGTACAAGTACTGTTGAACCTGGAGAGGCTATCCCATACCTAGTAGATATCTATTACGATTTTGACCAGAGTTACATCAGACCAGAAGCAGAGCCAGAATTGGAGCGTGTATTGGCTATGATGAGCGATAACCCAAATGCAATTCTAGAAGTTTCTTCTTATACGGATTCAAGGGGTTCAGACAATTATAACGATGGATTGTCTAGCAGACGTGCCAAAGCGGTTGTAAAATGGCTTAGGAAAAAAGGTGTGTCTAAAGCTAGAATCACTGCCAAAGGGTATGGTGAGCAAAACTTGGTAAATGATTGTATCAATCTAAGACCTTGTTCGGAAGAAGAACACCAGTTAAATCGTAGAACCGAGTTTAGAGTTATAGGATACTTAGGAGATGATCAAGATTTAAGATCTCAACCCAAATCAAACCCTAAAGTTTCTAAATGTAATAATTGTCCATTTTAATTTTGGATGTATTGAATATTTAAAAAGAGCTGTCTCATTTGAGACAGCTCTTTTTTTTGGTTTACGTTGGGCATTGCAACATCACTCCAACACAATAACCAAGTCATCTTGCCCAACCATAGTCTTCGCTTTAAGTACAACGGATTTAACAATTCCAGCCAGCGGTGACGACACAGTCGTTTCCATTTTCATTGCTTCGATGATAAACAAGGGGGAGTTGACTTTTACTTTATCTCCCTTTTTGACTAGGATTTCAGAAATAGAACCCTGTAAGGGAGAGCCTACTTCATTGGGTTCCGTTGCTTTTTGGTGAATGACTTCCGTAGAAATAGCATTTATGTCGTTAATAGAGATGGATCTGGTTTGTCCGTTGAGTCTAAAAGTCACGAGACGTTCTCCTTTTTCATTGGGTTCAGACATGTATCTGAATTGGATGAGTACTCTCTTGCCAGGCTCTAATTCTACTAGCACTTCTTCACCAGCCTTCAGACCAAAGAAGTAGGTCGTGGTGGGCAACCACTGTACTTTTCCATATTCTTCTACATGCGCTCTAAAATCAGCAAATACTTTCGGGTAGAGTAGGTAGGACAATAAATCAGTCATTTCCATCTGCTTGCCAAATTTATTTTTGAAGGCTTTGAATTCTTTTACGAAATCAATCTGCTTCAAATTTTTATTAGGCTTATGCTTATATGGTTTTTCATCCCGTAACACCAACTTCTGAAAACTTTTTGGAAAGCCCCCTTTTATCTGCCCCAAATCTCCACGCATCAGCGCTTTGACACTATCGGGAAAAGCCAGCGTATTATCTTTTTGTAAGATGTCCTCTTTCGTCAAATTATTGGAAGTCATAAACATGGCCATGTCTCCCACCACTTTCGAAGAAGGAGTCACTTTAATGATATCACCAAATAATTGATTGGCTATAATATAGTTTTTCTTGATGGTCTCAAATTGAGCTTCTAGCCCTAGTCCACGAGCTTGAGGACGTAAATTAGAATACTGACCACCTGGGATTTCATGGTTGTACACCTCCGCCGTACCGGCCCGCAACTCCGTCTCAAACGGATAATAAACCTCTCGTACTGCTTCCCAATAATTAGAAAATTCATTCAAGGAATCGATGTTAATGGGATTTTCCCGTCGATGTCCTTTTAGACTGGCGGCAATACTATTAAAATTGGGTTGAGACGTTAATCCAGACATAGAAGAAAGACTTACATCAATAATATCTACTCCTGCATCAACAGCAGTCAACAAAGTACTACTTTGGATGCCAGCCGTGTCATGCGTATGCAAATGAATCGGTAGGTCGATATTCTTTTTTAAGGCTTTAATTAATATTTCAGCTGCTTTTGGTTTTAATAAGCCAGCCATGTCCTTGATGGCGAGTATATGTGCGCCGGCATCTTCAATGCGACGAGCTAAATCAATGTAATATTGTAAATCAAATTTGGTTCGCTCTGGATTGGTTATATCACCGGTATAACAAATGGACACCTCTGCAAGGGATTCTGTTTCTTTGCGTACCGTCTTGATACTTGTTTCCATCGCTTTTAACCAATTCAAACTATCAAATATCCTAAAGACATCAATTCCCGTCTTGGCAGCTTCTACGACAAATTTTTCCACTAGATTATCTGGGTAGGCGGTATAGCCTACGGCATTTGAACCTCGCAATAACATTTGCAATAAAGTATTTGGAATGTCTTTTCGTAAGAGTCTCAAGCGCTCCCAAGGATCTTCTTTCAAAAAGCGCATCGCGACATCAAAAGTCGCTCCACCCCAGACTTCCATCGAAAATACATCGTCCCCATGATGCACAGCAAAACTCTTGGCTACACGCATCAAATCCAATGTACGCATTCTAGTGGCAAGCAAGGATTGGTGGGCATCTCTAAAAGTCGTATCCGTATATTGGATGGCTCTCGTTTGTTTTATTTTTTGTGCAAACTTATCTGGCCCAAGTTCAGTTAATAGGGCCTTTGATCCTTTCGGAAAAATAATATTAGCTGGGTATTCGGGAGCGGTAGCTGCTCTAAATACTTTTCTGGGATCAATATACTTTACATCTGGATTGCCATTGACGATGACGTTACCGACAAATTTTAGCATCTTGGTGCCTCTGTCTTTACGCTTGGGTATCTCGAATAGTTCGGGATGATCCGGAATGAAATTGACAGTCGCTTCTCCTGATATAAAAACGGGGTGCTCTAGTAGGTTTAATAGAAATCCAATATTCGTTTTGACACCCCTAATTCTAAATTCACGAAGCGTTCGATGCAGTCGCTTAGCCACGCCTTCAATCTTCCGCCCTTGCCCGGTAACTTTTACCAGCATACTATCAAAGAAAGGCGAAATCGTCGCTCCTGCATAGGCACTCCCTGCATCTAGCCGAATACCAAATCCGGCTGCACTTCTATAAGCAGTTAATGTGCCGTAGTCAGGGGTGAAATCATTTCCTGGATCTTCAGTTGTGATTCTACATTGAATGGCGCATCCATTGATTTTGATGCTTTCCTGACTGTCAATATAGATCCCTGGAGCAGATAGCGGATGTCCCATAGAAATGAGAATCTGAGATCGTACAATGTCAATATCGGTTATTTCTTCTGTAATCGTATGTTCTACTTGGATTCGTGGATTTACTTCTATGAAGTATATATTCTCTTCTTTGTCAACTAAAAATTCCACGGTTCCGGCACAATAATAATTGGCTTGTCTACCGAGACGAAGTGCATAGTCATATAGTTTGTCTTTGGTCTCTTGCGAAATAGATACACAGGGTGCGACTTCGACAACTTTTTGAAATCGCCTTTGTACCGAACAATCCCGTTCAAATAGATGCACTAAGTTGCCATGCTTATCCCCTAATAATTGGACTTCGAGGTGTTTCGGTTCTGCTATGAACTTTTCAATAAAAACGGTGCCGTCATTAAAGGATTTTTTAGCTTCTCCACTCGCTTCCTCAAATAAAGTAGGAAAATCTTTTTCACTATGAACTACACGCATACCCCGACCGCCTCCACCTGAAGCTGCCTTTATCATGACTGGAAAACCTATTTTTTTGGCTTCTTTTAATCCTGATTGAATCGTTTTAGTTTCGTTTTTACTTCCTTCAATTAAAGGTACTTTTGCCGCCCTAGCTAGCTTTTTGGCTGCTACCTTATCCCCAAGCATTTCCATCGTCTCTGGACTAGGTCCAATAAAGACAATGCCCTCGGCTCTACACCTTTTGGCAAATTCAACATTTTCCGAAAGGAAACCATAACCTGGGTGTATGGCATCTACGCCTGTTTTTTTCGCTAAATTAATAATCCTATCAATATCCAAAT
>CAYRVZ010000163.1:0-6986 GCA_964427815.1 uncultured Saprospiraceae bacterium
GTTTTGTTCATATAGTTTCGGTTTAAAAAAAAGAGTAATAATTTTTTGGTTGTTATGGTTTTTCTCAAATTGTTGCCAACACCTGTATATCCACTATACGTCCTCCACTTGCGGATACATCTCATAAGTCTGCAAGTAGCCAATAAGCATGCAATATACAAAAAATCGGTAAAAAAAACTAAAGTTATTAGGTTAGTTTTAGCATTTACATGAAATTTCAGGAATATGAAGGAGTCTAACAAGTTGCGAAATCGAAAAAAACTGGCTAACAAGTTGAGTATCAATATTATATCCGTTTACAAACGTAAGTAAACGCTTATTAACGGATAAATTAAACGATTACATGGATATTGCTAATTTTTTGTTTTACATCTGTCTAGCTTACACAAAGGAATGCATGCAATGGAGACTATTTATCGATATGAGCATTGGTGTTGTATTGTTCAGCTTGATAAAAGCAGCAAGAATTTATCCAGTGAAGTAAATAATCGAGCGAAGAGAAAATGAAAATTTAACAAAGTCTTACTACAAATTAACATTTGGACCTTTCATTTAACACAAAACAGGAAGCGATTAACAGACACACAACAATAGAGTCCTATAATTTCACCATCTTTGGGGGTAAGCATTAGGATACGCACCACATTCAAAACAAAACCCTATTTTTCATCAAAACCAAATGTCATGAAAAATCTATTTTTATATACCGCCATCACTTTACTTCTAGTTGCAAGCTGTAATACGCCTAGGAGATTGTACAAGAAAGGAAGAATGGAAGCCGCGATTCAAACAGCGATTAAAAATTTGCGCAAGCGAAAAGTACGAGATAAGGATGTAATTGTCCTTGAAAAAGCATTTGCGATTGTCAATAATCGTGAATATAATCAGCTACAAGTTTTGCTCGACGAGGACGACAAGAGCAAATGGCCAAGGGTCAATAACTTAACGAATTCGATTCACAATCGGCAAGAAGCCCTAAAACCCTACTTACCGCTTTATATCAACAAAGAAAATCGAGAAGCTAAATTTAGATTTTTTCCTGTAAAGGATCTGATGCTAGAGTCTAAAAAGAAAGCGGCTGAACAATACTATGCAGATGGCTTGCAGAATATGAAGCTTGCCAGAAATAAGGATCGGCGTGCGGCTAGACGTGCTTACGCAAATTTTGATGCTATCAAAAAATACTATAATTCCTACAAAGATGTCAGCAAGTTGATGGATGAGGCGCATAAATTGGGAACTGCCTATGCCGTCATAGGATTGAGCAACGAGACGAATGCCTTACTACCTGCTAGATTTAAAAATGAAGTATTAAGAATGTACCCTAGTGACCTGAATACCATTTGGACGAAGTTTGATTTAAATCCAAAATCAAGAAAGTATGATTATAAAGTAATGATTAGACTTACGAATGTGGCGAGTACTCCAGAACAAATACGCAACGATCATTTCATCGAAGAACGAGAAGTCGAAAATGGTTTTGATTATGCATTAGATAGTCATGGAAATGTCATGAAAGATAGTATTGGCAATGATATCAAAATAATGCGACATGAAAAAATTAGAGCAGATGTCTTCTCTTCTGAACAGTTTAAAGCGACTACTTTGACTGCTTTTGTTGACGTCATCAATATCAAGACGAATGAGCGTCTAATGAGCCGACAAGTCAGTGCAGAAGCTGTATTTAGCAATAAATCGGTTCGTTTTGAAGGCGACAAGGACGCCTTAACCAAAGAGACCAAAAGGATACTAGGAAATCGACCTGTGGTTTTTCCAAGTGATGAAGAAATGCTCATCAGATCGGCTGCTTCCTTGGCTCCTAGAATAAAAGACATGATTTGTGACAACGTAAATTTATTAGAAAACTAATGAAAACGTTTGGACAAAAAGTAATTGACTATACCGAAACCTTTCGGCCAGACTGGGATCTGCCGAAAGGTTTCGAGTTGATTTTTCCTTACGGAGAAAAAGCGACGAAAGAGGCCGTAAAATCCTTTTATACTAAGTTTTTTAATGATGCGCATGAACGTATTTTTCTATTTGGCATTAATCCTGGACGATTTGGTTCTGGTCTGACGGGAATAGGATTTACAGATCCTTTCCACTTAGAAAAAACTTGTGGTATTAAAAATAGTTTTGACAAAAGAAAAGAATTATCTGCCACTTTTATTAATGAAGTAATAGCAGAATATGGAGGCCCAGAATTGTTTTATCAAAAGATATACATCACGGCCATCAGTCAATTAGGCTTTTTAAAAGAAGGTAAAAATATCAACTATTATGATGATCCAAAACTAGAAGCATCTGTACGACCTCATATCATTAAAAATATAAAAACACAAATAGCTTTTGGTGCAAACCGAAAAATCGCTTATAGTATCGGCAAAGGTCAAAATTACAAATACTTAAAGGCACTCAACAAAGAATATCTATTTTTTGACAAAATAAAACCCCTACCCCATCCTAGGTGGGTTTTGCAATATCAGCGCAAAAATAAAGACAGATATCTAGCACAATATTTAGAAGAATTGGCTGGTTAGTTTTGGGTAAAACCAAGATCAATGGTTTTCATTTAACCCTTTGAAATCTCTATTAACGGTCGATTTAATACATCTACCATCTTGATTACGTCAAGTCTTCTTAGCTCTTTTGGCTATGAAATAGTAAGTCCATCTATCAACATTATAGCTTGACAAACGTTATAAAAATAAAACAAATAATGCGCATTAGTTTCAATTTATTATGGCTTACTCTTCTTCTAACGATCATGAGCCTCATACAATGTACTACAGATGACCCGTCCACTTCAACTCGTAATGCGACCCAACCCTTAATAGAACAAATACAAGACGCAAACCAAGGCTTATTGGACGAAAATAACAAACTCGATCATGCGAAAGCCAAGACCTTCGTTAAACTCACTGCGGAGTATGCAAAAACAAGTAACGACACGACGAAGGCCATCAAATATGGGCTACAAGGAGCAGAAGTAGCCAAAAACTTAAAGAATTTTGCGCAAGCTATCCATATCTATGAAGAAATCGCAAAACGTTTTAGTGACAAACCCAATTCTGCAGCCAATGCTCTTTTTGCGAAAGCCTTCATCTTAGAAAATGACCTTAAAGAATTGGACAAGGCAACTGTTATTTACAAAAAAGTACTAAGAGACTATCCCGAAGCTAGAATCAGCCAAAGCATTCCTAGTGTCCTCAATGCACTAGGGAAATCAGAAGCTGAACTTCTCGAAATGATAAAGGGACAACACTGAAGAATAATAATTTTCAATCACGACGTTTGCCCAATTTCCCATGCTTATAGGAGTGCCTAATATACATCAACAGCACTGAAATAATCACTACCACTGGCAACCAGCCGCCAATCCGCTGTCCAATTTTATATTGTTCGCTCGTTGTATCAACACCCGGATGTACTATTCTTTTTTGTGCAAACAAAACTACTTCCGAAAAAATGAGAAAAAATGAAATTGCGAATTTCTTCATTATAAGTACAAATTTGACACTATCCATTGATAATCAGGGCATAGCAAGCAGGAACGGTATAATCTTAGTCAATAGCGGGATCACAAAGTTATTACAATTTGCCAAATAAAAAAATCTAGCGATTTTTTTTTAAAAATACTTCTCCAATTGTTATTGCTGATTGCATTCCTGCTATATATTTGTATTCTAACCGCGTTTTGAACTACATTTTCTCACTAACAAACTTTTCAAATGAAACGAATTTTACTCGTTCTTTGTATCCTAGCCATATCCATAGGTTCTATGGTAGCACAGGTTACAACCTCGACCATTTATGGTAAGGTAGTTGACGAAAACGGGCAGCCACTTGATGCTGCCACAGTCGTCGCTATCCACACGCCTTCTGGCACTCAATATGGAACCTATACCGCCGAAGACGGAGGCTATCGGATTCCTAATATGAGAGTCGGGGGCCCATACACAATTGAAGCTAGTTATGTTGGCTTTAAGCCCTCATTACTAGAAGATTATTATTTAACAGTCGGACAGAAAAAGAAGATCACCATTAAGATGAGCACTTCGGCAATCGAACTTGAAGGGGTGACTGTTGTTGCCAACAAGAGTTCAATCATCAATGGAGATAGAACAGGTGCCTCTACGACTATCAGTAGTAAACACCTAGAAAAGCTACCGACTATTTCTCGTTCTGCGAAAGATTTTACAAGATTGACGCCTTCATCAGATGGCAACTCTTTTGGCGGTCGAAATAGCAAGATGAATAACTTTACCTTAGATGGTTCGGTATTTAATAATCCATTTGGGTTGGATGCCGCTACGCCAGGTAGTCAAACAAATGCACAGCCCGTGTCACTAGATGCAATCGACCAAATCCAAGTTGATATCGCCCCTTACGATATCAAAATGTCAGGATTTACGGGTGCTTCCGTAAATGCTGTTACGAAGTCTGGTACGAATACATTCAAAGGCACTGTATTTGGTTTCTACCGAAATCAAGACTTAACGGGTAGTAAGGTCGGAGGAGATGAAATTTTTGTACCGGAATTAACGCACTTGCAAACTGGTTTTAGTATCGGTGGACCGATTATTAAAAACAAGCTTTTCTTTTTTGCGAATGCCGAAGTTGAAAGAAGAAGTGATTTGGGCTCTAACTATTTAGCTGCTAGACCGGGTCTTACAGGTGCTAATGTCAGTAGAATTTCTGCTGCCGACATGGAGCGAGTTTCTAGAGTACTTAAGAACCGATTTAACTATGAAACTGGAGCCTATGAAGGCTACACACATAGAACGGACAACCAAAAAGCAATCTTTAAACTAGATTTCAATATCAACAAAAATCACACGTTAACCGCTACTTATAATTTCTTAGATGCGAAGCGTGATAAGAATGCCCACCCTTCTGCTATCGGAAGACGGGGCCCTGACCAGACTACTTTGCAGTTTGAAAATGCAGGATACACCATTAATAATAGAATTTACTCAAGCATCATCGAGCTAAAGTCTAGGTTTTCCAATAAGATGTCAAACAATCTACAAGTTGGATACACGGCCTTTAGAGATTCAAGAACGCCGAAATCAGCTGCTTTTCCTACTATTAATATCAACCAAGCGGGTATAAGAGGTATCGTAGCCGGTCACGAACCTTTTTCTATTCACAACCGCCTAAACCAAGATGTTTTCCAAATTACAAATAATTTGGATTTCTTTTGGGGAAAACACACCGTTACAATGGGTGCTAGCTTTGAGAAGTTTTCTTTTGATAACTCATTTAACTTAGGGACTTATGCAGGTGTATTTGGTCCTGGCTATGGCTCCGTTGATGATTTTGTTACCGCTGTAGAAGCTGGTGATTTAGATGCAGATGTCGCAGCCGCTAAGCTTGCTTATGAGCAGTTTGGTGGAGCGGATGGTGCATTAGGTGTTGACCAGATAGATACGACTGCAGGCTTCCAAGGATGGGCATTAGCCGAAACTAATGTGGGGCAATTTGCTTTTTATCTGCAAGATGAAATTGCCATGACTGACAACTTCACTCTAACTGTAGGTATGAGGGTTGATAAACCTTTGTACTTTGATACTCCTCAAAAGGTAAGAGAAAGTATCAATAGAAATTGCTGCTATTTCCCATTCATTGAATATTTTGATGAAACCGGAAGAGAGGTTCATTTTGACCAAACTAAACTACCTAGAAGCACACCCAACGTAAGTCCTAGAATTAGTTTTAATTGGGATGTAAAAGGAGATAGAAGTACACAATTAAGAGGTGGTACAGGCATGTTCTCTGGACGTTTTCCGTTTGTATGGGTAGGCAACCAAGTAGGAAACCCTAACTTCTATTTCTATACTACTACTGCTGAGGATTTTAAATTTCCACAGGTTTGGAGATCTAATATTGGATTTGACAAGAAGATTGGAAATGGCTATGTCGCTTCTCTTGATGTCATTTATACAAAGGATATTACCTCTATGATGGTCAGAAATTATGGGTTAAATACTCCTTCTGGAAAACTACAAGGTGTCGATAATAGACCCTATTATGTGGATACATTGGATAGAAATAGCTTCAAGAATAATGCGTATGTTTTTACCAATACTACCCTTGGACAGTCATTCAACGTGTCCGTACAATTACAAAAGAATTGGTCTAGAAATATGTTTGCAACTATCGGCTATAACTATATGGATTCACGTGATGCGAGTTCCATTCCTGCAGAAATTTCTTCAGATGCGTATGCTCGTAATCCTGCGTTTGGGAATGTCAACCAGGCTGTTCTTTCTCATTCACTATATGGACACAAACACCGTGTAATGGGTGCTTTTTCCAAGAAATTTAGTTACGGAGGTAACTGGGGTACGACCGTTTCTACTTTCTTTGAATATGTAAAAGGAGGTAGATATAGCTATACTTATTCGGGCGATCTAAACCATGATGGCTCGGGTCTGAATGACTTGATTCACATTCCGACTGCAGCTGACATTAATAATATGAATTTTGATGAAAGTTCTTTTAGTGCAAGCGAACAAAAGAAAGCACTAGAGGAATTCATCCAACAAGATGAATATATGAATGCAAATAGAGGCAAGTATGCGGGTAAATATGCTCAATTAGCACCTTGGTACAACAGCTGGGATTTCCGTATTCTTCAGGAATATAGAATGCCAAACAACCGTAGAGTCGAATTCAGTATTGACATCTTAAATGCTGGAAACTTATTAAGCTCTAAGTGGGGTGTTCGTCAAAATCCAACGAATACACAACCTATTGGGGTCAACACGGATGCTGATGGTAATGTGACTTATTCTTTCGATCCAAGTCTCAAAACAACTTACAATAATGACTTCAGCTTGTTATCTAGATGGCAAGCACAATTTGGATTACGTTTTGTATTCTAAATCTGCTTTATTTTTAATATTAAAAACAGGTTGTAATTCATTTTGCAACCTGTTTTTTTAAACCTTACGGTCAAATGGAATTAATTTCAATTATCA
>CAYRVZ010000164.1:0-6931 GCA_964427815.1 uncultured Saprospiraceae bacterium
GTCGATTTAAAGAAAATGAACTGCCAGCAGATGTTTATCCTTTTGTTGTAGAAGCCACCTTTATCAATGGAAAAGTCAAAACTATAAAGGGTAATGTAACGCTGTTACGATAGTCTTTAAGACGTTGGTAGAATACAAATAGCCCAATCACTTTTGATTGGGTTATTTTTTTGTAAAAGGGTCAACTATTATTGGGTAAGAATCAAAAAGGCGCAAAAGATATAGACTTAATCCAAAAATTCAGTAGCGATTAGGCGGAACCGCCAGGACAGGAAGGCGCGCGATACCCAAAAGCGGAGTAAAAATAATTTTGACCTTTACGCTCCCTTTTCAAGGGAGATTTAGCGGATTTTTATAAAAAAGCCAAAATTGTTTTTGTGGTCATTGCGCTAGATAGCTAGCTAGTTTGGTACTGCTGGTCATGCCTAAAACCAATTCACCTAGTTCGCTAACTTTAACCGTTTACCATCTTAAAACTGTTATCCCAAAAAACTGTTATCATCCCGTTGAACATAAAACAAAAAATAGATGCTCAAAAAAATAGACCCTTTTTATGTACTTTTAATTTTGATGATAGTCGGTTTTCTTTGGTATCAAAAGTCCATGCAAGGACCTGATATTAGTGGACAGGTGGCACCGCCTATTTCAGGAGTAACCCTTGCGGGAAAAAAGATTAACCTAATGGAATCAAAGGGTAAGTATGTATTGGTTGATTTTTGGGCAAGTTGGTGTGGTCCCTGTAGGAGAGCAAATCCCAAAGTCGTCAAAATCTATAACAAGTATAAAGACAAAGATTTTGAAATAATCAGTATTGGGGTCGAAAAAAGTCGTACCGCTTGGGCATCCGCTATACAAAAAGATAATTTAAATTGGCCAAACCATATTTTAGATACCCAGATAAAGGGGGTTTCTATCTCTGACTCGTACGGAGTGGGTACTATTCCCGCTAAGTTCTTAATAGATCCAGCAGGTGTCATAATTGCTTCCAATCCGTCATTTGGCAAAATTGACAGGATTTTGAGTGCGAATTTAAACAATAAGTGACATTTTGTCCTTTATATGGAGCTGGCAGAGAAATTGAGGACATTTTACGCAAGTATAAAACAAAAAACAGCGATGAAGCGAAAGAGAAAAAATAAGGAAAAGGAACAGAAAAAAGAAACCATTGAGGAGCCCATCAACGAAACGGAAGTAGTAGAAGCGGAACTAACAAAAGAGGAGGTTCTAGAAAACGAACTATCTGAGATAAAAGATAAACACCTTCGTTTGTTTGCGGAGTTTGAAAACTATCGAGGTCGGATGAATCGTCAGCAACTAGAGACCGTTCAAAATTGTGCCTCTAAAACGGTTTTGAAGTTTTTACCCATTATTGATGACTTTGATCGGGCTGCACAACTAGAAGAGTTTAGCGAAGGAGTCACCTTGGTTCATCAAAAATTAAAAGGCATACTGGACCAACTAGGCATTCAACAAATGAAAAGTACAGGGGAGGCTTTCGATCCAGAATTACACGAGGCTATTACAGAAATTCCGGCTCCAAGTAAAGACCTTGCGGGAAAGGTGATAGACACCGTAGAGCCTGGTTATTTGCACAATGAAAAAGTTTTGCGTTTTGCGAAAGTAGTTGTAGGGAAAGCTTGATACAAAAATAAAAAACATGCAAAATGCATTGATGGCTAGACTGTCAATGCATTTTGTGTAAAAAAAATATAATGGCAAAAAGGGATTATTACGAAGTATTAGGCGTGGACAAAAGCGCTGACAAAACCGCTATCAAAAAAGCTTATAGAAAGAAAGCTATGGAGTTTCATCCCGACAGAAACCCAGACAACCCTGCATCTGAAGCCAAATTTAAGGAGGCCGCAGAAGCATACGATGTCTTATCCGATGCTGACAAAAAAGCGCGTTACGATCGCTTTGGGCATCAAGGTATGGGGCAAGGCGGTGGCGGTGGCGGCTTCCAAGGCGGCAGCTATACGATGGAGGATATTTTCGAGCAATTTGGAGATGTCTTCGGAGGCGGAGGTGGTAGTGGTTTTGAAAGTTTTTTTGGCGGCGGACGTGCGCAGTCCCGTAGCGGAGGAAAAAAGGGGAGCAATCTACACATTAAGGTAGAACTCTCTTTGGAGGAAATCGCCAAAGGAATCACCAAAAAAATTAAAGTAAAAAAGGCAATCACTTGTAATTCTTGTCAAGGATCTGGGGCAAAAGATGCCAATTCGGTCTCTACTTGTGGTACTTGTCGAGGATCGGGATATGTCAAGCAGGTGCGCTCTACCTTCCTTGGGCAGATGCAGACGACAGTGGCTTGTCCTTCTTGTCAAGGTGCGGGTAAAACGATTACAGCAAAGTGCGGTTCTTGTCATGGGACTGGAACGAAGTTAGATTTTGAAGTCATTTCCATTGACATTCCGGCGGGAGTGAGTGATGAGATGCAGCTTTCTCTAAGAGGAAAGGGTAATGCAGGTCAAAATGGTGGTCCTAGTGGCGATCTATTGATGACGATCAAACAAAAGCCTCATCAATTTTTCAGAAGAGAAGGCAACCATGTGATTTATGATTTGCATTTAAGTTATGCAGATGTCGCATTAGGTTGTAGCGTGGAAGTGCCGACCCTTACGGGAAAAGCAAAAATTAAAATTGATGAAGGAACCACAGCAGGTAAGATATTACGCTTGCGAGGCAAAGGGTTTCCGTCTGTCCAAAGTTATGAAACAGGCGATCAATTAGTCGTGGTTAATATCTGGTCTCCCAAAAAATTAACGAAAGAAGAGAAGGACCTATTGAAAAAGATGCAAAAGATGCCTAACTTCAACCCGCCTAATGATTCAAAAGCAAAGTCTGGTCATGGCTTCTTTGATAAATTAGAAAACTTATTTAGATAATTGAGCCATTTATTTGGCTAACAAACTGAAAGTCAAGCAAATGAAATCTATTTTTCTTTTATCGTTGATCTTATTTATTACTCCTTTTTTTGCGCAAGCTCAAGGGGCTGCTTATAGTATAAAAGGTGGGCCAGCCATTGGCATGCAAAAGTGGGACAATCAAATAGGCCGTAGAAATCCTTTATTGAGTTATCACGTTGTCGCAGCTGTAGAGGAAGTCTCTGAAGACAATCGGCATACTATATTTGCACAATTGGGTTATCATGCAAGGGGAACTTCCTTAAAAACCACTTTTCTAAATACAAACGGAAGTCGATTTGACCAAGATCTAAAAATTCAATTTAATAATATTGCGCTATCATTGGGAGCCAAAAAACGTTTTGGCAATTTGACCAACATCGTTCCATACTATCTTTTAGGTGTACGAGGAGAATATACTATTTCTAATAACTTAAGTGACCTACAGAAGTATAATAATTGCTTTCCAATCTATCCCATTGACAAGAAAGAATTTATCAAAAAATTCAATTATGGAGCCATCTTTGGAGGTGGTTTTGAATTTCCCTTTTCGGAGCTGTATGGCGCCTTTGTTGAGTTTACGGTTAACCCCGATTTTTCACGTCAATATGAACAACCTGCTTTTTCGGTTAGTGCGGCTAGCTGCTCCTTTGGCAGTAATGAACCCCGTACCGTTCCTCAACGCCGAATTAAAAACCTGACTTTCGAAATTAGTGTGGGATTCAAGTTTATCAATAAGGTTGAATACATCGACTAAATGGTTATAGAAAGATATATTGGTTCCTATGAGGGGCGTCATGGGTCGCTTGTCATTGCCATTGGAGGTATGCACGGTAATGAAATGGCAGGAGTCAGTGCCCTTCAGCACTTATTCAAAATGCTAAAAAAAGAACCCATAGTCAATCCTGGATTTGAGTTTCGGGGTCGCTTAATCGGGCTTGTTGGCAACCTTATAGCTATTCGGGAAAACAAAAGATTTATTGATGTTGACCTGAATAGACAATGGACCATTGACCATGTGGCCGAAGTGCTTCAGATGTCTAAAGAAGCGCTAAACTCTGAGGAAAAAGAAGTCATTGAACTCTATCAAATCATTCAAAAAGAAATAACACAATACCAACCAAACAAAGTGATACTCTTGGATTTACACACCACTTCCGCAGAAGATGGTATTTTTTCTATTCCTACAGTTTCAGAGGAAAGTATCGCGCTAGCAAAAGGGTTACTTGCCCCTGTTATAACAGAATTGACCCGAAACCTCAAGGGAACAATCATGCAATTTTTTGATGATACAAACCTAGGGGTTCCAGTTGTAGCAGTCAGTTTTGAATCCGGGCAGCACAATGATGCCTTGTCTATTAATCGTTCTATTGCAGCCATTGTCAATTGCTTACGCTTTGAAGGATTGGTGAAGTCAGCGGATGTGGAAAGTCGGCACGATGAGATATTAAGATCAAAAACGGAGTATTTGCCCAAAATAGCCAGGTTAGCCTATAAACATCCATTTAAGGTAGAAGAACAGTTTATAATGGCGCCTGGTTTTCGCAATTTTACCCGTGTCAAGAAAGGGGATTATTTAGCTGATGATATTAATGGAAAAATCACCGCTCCGATGACTGGGTATATCTTAATGCCTCTGTATCAAAAACAAGGAAGTGAAGGTTTTTTTATTGTCGTGGAGTAAAATTTTTTGTCCAATTATTGATTCTAACCAAATTTAAATTGAATTACCTTTTAAGTAGTAAACTATTGAAAATAATGAACTTAGCTCGGATCTATTTATTTTTTACTTTTATTTTGTTTTTTACATTTTTTAGTTATGGGCAGGAAATACCCAAAGTAGCGACTAATCAATGCATTAGCTTATTCAAAAACATTAAATGCTCTGATAACACGGTAGCTATAGAAGAATTAAAGAAATTGGTTGATGCCAAAGATAGCACCGTGCTGTTTTATTCAAAAGGTCCAGTTTCTTTTTCGCTTGAAGTCAATGCCGAAAATACAACTTCGGAAGAACTGATCCTACACTGGCGTGGAGATTCTTATTTGGGACGTGGGCTCAGCAATAACGACCATTCTCTCCAGCAGTTTTACATTCTTACAAGTAGTAATTCTGTTGATGGCATGACGGAGAATGACGGAGATTGGATTACTTATGGACCTTTTACAAACAAGTGGCAGGACGGGTACGTTGTGTTTCCTAATACGCATCCCAAATGGGTGATGGTCAAAGAACTAAACGATGTTCCTCTAAAACTCAGTAGATTGGACGTTTTCACAAAAGCCTCTGGTGATTTTGAAGATGATATTTGGTTATTTATGGGGGATAGTGAAACGAATCATTCTATCATCATAGGCACACAGCATGATGAGGCAAGTGTTTATTTCGCAGATGAAATTTACCAAAAAACAAATCAAAAATATTATCCAATCGTCATCAATGCCGGAAAAGGCGGGGAGACGGCAGCAGCAGCGGCGGCGCTTTTGGACGGGTTTTTAAATAAATACCCAGAAACAACCTTTGTTCCGTTCTGTTATGGGTTAAATGATTTAATCGTACAAGAGCCTTATCAGTTTGCGGCACTTTTACCTTATAGACCCTACTGGAAGTCCTTAAAAAACGCTTCTGAATTATTTGAGCAAACCTATTACAGTAACATGGTTTTGTTTCAAAGCAGTATTCGGGACTTGATTAACATTTCTTTTGACCATGGTATGTTTCCGATTCCATCTCGTATGCCTTGGGTTTTTTATCCTAGTATCTATTCCAATCATGTGGATACAACTAATAATATCAATAACCCGATGTCCACTTGGGGCAGAAATGGAACTACCCCGTTCAATGATAGTATTATTAATCCGATTATCAAAGAACTTACTCCATACGCCTTTAAAAATGACTCTGCAATTGTTGATTTTGACACTCGCTTTCATGAACAAGCGTATGACCCGAATTCACTCAGTCCATTTATCCAAAATCCAGCCATATATGTAACCGACAAAACCCACTTTTGGAAAAAAGGTACGGATCTTTTTAATCAAACCTGGGTAAAGGGAGCCATGGAAATTGTCTATTTACAACAGCCTGTTACCGTGCGAATTAAAGATGTTGACCAACATGCTCATTGGACAATTTCTCCAAATCCAGCAAAGGACTATTTATTTTTCACAGGAAAAACGAGTGCCAATGCCGATGTAGTCTTCTACAATATCTTTGGGCAAGCGGTGACTCAGTTCAAGATAACAGGAAACAAGTCAAAATGGGATATTTCTTCACTACCAAATGGTATTTACTTTTATAGGGTGTTTGAAGCTGGTATTTCGGCTGCATCTGGAAAAATTATCGTCGAGTAATCTGAAAGGCTTAGTTTCTTGTCTTTTTTAGATTCAAAGTCCTTAGTTGCCAATAATTTCTTATTGACCTAGGACAAATCGGGTTTTTGGGTCCTTAAAACATCAATAAATAGTGCAAAAACAAACAAATAACATTTTATTATGATAAAAAGGAAACATTTGGAGAAATAAACAGTTACTTTTGCATACGGATGATGGGAACGTTTCCTATTCACCATTTTTTTTGATTTAAACTGTTTTTTATGAACATTTTTGTTGCAAAGCTAAGCTTTGACACACGCGAGTCCACACTTCAGAGCGCCTTCGAAGAATTCGGAGCTGTTGATTCTGTAAAGATTATCATGGACAAATTTACTCAACGTTCAAAAGGCTTCGGCTTCGTTGAAATGGCTAATGACGATGAGGCACAAAATGCCATCGATAGCTTAAACGACACCGAATTGGACGGAAGAACAATTGTTGTTAAGCAATCTGAGCCTAGAGAGAGAAGAGATAACAATCGCCGTGGTGGCGGTGGTGGTTACGACAGAAGATACTAGAATTAGTTTCTAAAGATTTTCAGCCGCTGCACTTGTGCAGCGGTTTTTTTTATGTAAAACCAAAACTAACAATATTTAAATATTTATTGTAACACTATACGCTTCAATTCGACACATCTGACTTGTGGTTCGACC
>CAYRVZ010000165.1:0-6917 GCA_964427815.1 uncultured Saprospiraceae bacterium
GTTAGCAAAAAGCTTAGATTGAGTCACTCCATCTGCACAATACACGGTGTGATCTCGGTGAGCTTCCGAAGGAAACCCAACGATACAGGTGATATCACTCATACCCAAATTTTCCATGTGCAAGAAGGTGTTCAACCTTGATTCATATCCCCAAGCCTCCATAAAGCTCTCAAATAAAGCGGGTCTGGAAGTTGCTGCTCCTATTCCAGTTAGGCCCAAGTCGGGATTCCCAGCTGACAGGTTCGCTAATTCAATATCCGTATAAGGTGGATAATAATCTAAATTGATGCCTTGTCTAAAGATCCCTTCATAAGGTTGGACGATAGTGTTGGCATTGTAATTGACTTGCGCAAATAGAGTTGTTGTAAGGACAACAAAAAGCGCCATGAGGATTTGTTTCATGGTTCGTTCGTTAATACTAATTTGAAGAATTACGGGGATAAGAAAACAGGGGATTGCTTAATTTTCAGTGCAAAGGTAAGGTTCTTAGTCCCGCCTATCCATAAAAGGCTTTTAAATACGTGTATTTACTGATTCCTGTGGGTTGATACACTGTACTGGCTTATGGCTTAATGGGCACACCTTCAAAAGAAAAAAGAATGTATCTTTACCCCAAAGCTTGTTATGCCTACTTCATATCCTTTATTATTCCAACCTTTAGATTTAGGTTTTGTCACCTTACCCAATCGAGTGCTGATGGGCTCTATGCATATTGGATTGGAAGAACAAAAAGGAGGTTTTGCCCGACTTGCGCAATTTTATGCAGAACGAGCCAAAGGTGGGGTGGGATTGATTGTTACAGGAGGTATTGCCCCCAATCGTGCAGGTTGGGTGTCACCTTTCTCTGCAAGGATGAAATCTAGCTTAGTGGCAAGACATCAACTCATCACTCAAGCAGTACATGATGAAGGAGGACGTATTTGTATGCAAATATTGCATGCTGGACGCTATGGATATCATCCTTTGGCGGTTGCGCCGATGGCGGTCAAATCTCCTATTTCTAAATTTAAACCGTGGAAACTGTCAAAAAGAGGTATTAAAAGAACGATTCGAGATTTTGTCCGTTCTGCGGAGCTTGCGCAAAAAGCGAATTATGATGGTATTGAAGTAATGGGTTCTGAAGGTTATTTGATCAATGAATTTATTGCCCCTTATACGAATCAACGAGTAGATGAGTGGGGCGGCTCAATGGAAAATCGTTTTCGTTTTCCAATAGAAATTGTACGGCAAATTAGAGAAGCAGTAGGTCGAGATTTTATTATTATTTATCGGCTGTCCATGCTAGATTTAGTCAAAAATGGGAGTACTTGGGCGGAAGTTGTTTTATTGGCAAAAGCAATAGAAAAAGTCGGTGCGACTATTATTAATACTGGGATTGGGTGGCATGAAGCCCGAATACCAACCATTGCGACTTTGGTACCACAAGGTGGTTTTAGTTGGGTAACTGCACGAATGAAAGGCGAAGTGAACATACCACTCATTACGAGCAATAGAATTAACACCCCCGAAGTTGCAGAAAGTATTTTGCAAAGAGGGGATGCAGATATGGTTTCAATGGCGCGGCCTTTTTTGGCAGATCCAGATTTTTGTCGCAAGGCAATGGAGAATCGTGCGGATGAAATTAATACTTGTATTGCTTGTAATCAAGCGTGCTTGGATCATATTTTCAAACAGAAGCCCGCTACATGCTTAGTTAATCCTAGAGCTGCCAAAGAAACTATTTATAATGTTACGCTTGCGCAAATAAAGAAAACCGTAGCCATTATTGGAGCAGGGATGGCTGGACTTTCTGCAGCTGTATCGGCAGCTGATTGTGGACATGAAGTTCATCTGTTTGAAAAAAGTGATAGTATTGGTGGACAATTTCGAATGGCGGCAAAAGTGCCCGGCAAAGTAGATTTTAAAGAAACCATCCGCTATTTTTCTAGGCAATTAGCATTGAAACAGGTGCAATTACATTTAAAAATGACATTGTCGGCGGAGGAATTAATCGCCAAAAATTTTGATGAAATAATCGTAGCAACTGGCGTTAAACCCAGAGCGCTATCAATCGCTGGTATCGACCACCCAAAAGTATTGTCTTACCCACAAGTGTTTAATGGTGCAAAAGTTGGGCACTCCGTAGCCATTATTGGAGCGGGAGGTATTGGCTTTGACATGGCGGCCTTTTTAGCCGAAAAAGAAGGCGAACAAAGTTTTGAGGAATTTGCCAAAACATGGGGAATTGATATGAAATGCCAAGTTCGTGGAGCAATTGCAAAACCAGACCCAAGCCCTTCTGAAAGGACAATTTTCTTGCTTCAGCGGTCAGAAGGAAAACTCGGAAGAAAATTGGGTAAAACTACAGGTTGGATCCACAGAAGACTTATGAAGTTTAAAAAAGTCAACATGATTGGAGGGGTCGCTTACGAAAAGATTGATGATGCAGGTCTCCACATTTCTAATAAAGGGGTGAGCCGAATTTTACCCGTAGATCATGTTGTTATTTGTGCCGGCCAAGTATCGGAAAATGTTCTTTTTGAAAACTTACAAAAACAACTAGGGGACCAAGTTCATCTTATCGGTGGAGCCAAACTCGCAGGTGAATTGGATGCACAGCGGGCTATTCGAGAAGGGTACGAGGTTGGACAAAAGTTATGAGTTTTTTTAAGCTAATCAAAAAAAATCGAAATGCATTGCATTTCGATTTTAAGCATCATTAAAAACGCCACCTAGATAGGTAAAAAAGACTTACTTCTTTTCTGTCTTTTTCTTATTCCCTGTCTTAGGTCTAGATACACCGTAGCTTCCGTTGATGATTTTTCCTTTTTTAGTTCTCTTATCTCCTTTACCCATTGTTGAAGTATTTTTGCAAATGATTGAATAAAACCCAAAACAATTGGGTTAATTGAATGGCAAATCTAAGCATTTTTTTGCTTATTCGTTGATTTTTCTTACTTCTGAGTGTATATTCTAGTTACTCCGTTAATTTGCGGGTCATAACCCTTACTTATTTTTATACCTTTTCGTATGGCGTTTTTAATCGTAGTTTTTCTTTTAGTTTTTCGTAACCAATATTCTCAAAAGTTGTATTCCAATGAGAGATTATTTTATTTATATTCTTTTCTTCTTTCCCTTTGGTAATTTCTTTCTTCTTTACTATGTTCAAATTTTTGTCAATAAGGTCTAACAGCTCTTTATCAGTATAGTCTTTATAATTTTTCCTGAAGTCAAAATATTTTAATAGTGCTTTTAAACGCTTAATTCCAAACCCAATTTCACTTCCTAATTCGTGAGTTAGCATTAGTATCAGATTTTCAATTTCTGTTGCGCATAGGTTTTGTTCGTCAAACTCTTTTCCAAGATAATCCTCATAGGATTCCAAAAATTCATTTTCCAAAGTACGAAGTTGTTTTTCGACTTTATGTATTTCTTCGATGAATTGAATAATTTTCTCCATTTTCGTTAATTACATACACGTACCGCATATGCAGCGTGTACCTTGAATGGTAAATATACAACTCAAAAGTGAGTTGACCAACTAAACCTTCACCTTTTGGACTAGAGTGTAAGTCTTACGCAAGAATCCCTGAAACATTAGCAAGCCGCAACTAGGTGACCATCTTCAAATGCTCAACTCGGCTCATTTTAATGGCTCTTAGGTTCTTAATTAGCTTAACATAAAAAAGGTGCTTTCAAGGTTGATTTTATCCCTACATTTGTGCCATGCCCAGGAATTCTTTTTCTCGTAAACTATTATTGTGGTCAGATACCTTTGACCGCAAAATGCCATGGAAAGAAAGGTCAGATGCCTATGCCATTTGGCTTTCCGAAATAATTTTGCAACAAACCCGAGTCGCACAAGGTATGCCTTATTACGTTCGATTCTTGGAAGCTTTTCCGACGGTTTTTGATTTGGCAAAAGCAGACGAACAAGAAGTTATGCGCCTTTGGCAAGGGCTAGGCTATTATTCAAGAGCCAGAAATTTACATTTTACAGCCCAGCAAGTAGCTAACGAATTTGGAGGTAAATTTCCAGACAATTATGCTGATTTGCTGGCGCTAAAGGGCATAGGACCTTATACTGCTGCCGCTATTGCCTCCTTTGCATTTGGGTTGCCACATGCAGTGGTTGATGGCAATGTATTTAGAGTATTAGCTAGATATACGGCTAATTTTATAGATATTGGCACACCCGCAGGTAAAAAGGAATTTACACTATTGGCCAATCAATTATTGGATAAAAAGCAGCCAGGTAAATTTAATCAAGCCATCATGGATTTAGGCGCATTGGTCTGTAAACCGACCAACCCAGACTGTTCTAATTGTCCTTTACAGATAAAATGTCAAGCATTTTCGCAAGATACAATAGCCCAACTACCCGTCAAAGAAAAAAAAATAAAAAGAAAGACTCGTTACTTTTACTATTTTGTTTTCCGAAAGGGAAGTGACTACTACATTCAAAAGAGGACTAAAAAAGACATTTGGCAATCACTCTATGAGTTTCCTAATATTGAATCAAAAACCCCATTAAATGACAATGAGGTGAAGATTGTTTTTCAAGAAAAGTATCCGAGAATAAAATTTAATATTAAAAATAAATTAGGGCCTGTTACTCAGTTACTAACACACCAAAAGGTTATCGGGCAGTTTTTTGATATTACTTTAGTTGGTGAAAAAGACTTGGATATTGCACCTATTTCGAAAGTGGACCTTCAAGTCTTTCCGTTTCCCAAAATGATGATGATGTATATCAATCGAATAATGGCTTAAAAAAGTTGGTGTGCGATACGGATAGTAATGAGTAAGGATTTTTAATTTTCACCCTTTTTTAAGCGATTTGGAGCTAGCAGAATATAACTCCTAATTCCCTTGATTCCTCAACCTTTCAAAACGGTAAAATTTCAAGCAATAAAACAATAGACATAATTTATATTAATATTTATATTATCTATTTGATTAATACATTATAATACTTGATCTTTGCGCTATTGGGCATATTGCTCTAATGAACTAACAAGTTCGAATCATAAAAACCTAATATGGAAACTACAGAAACAATCTATGCAATGCCTAGAATTGGGGACCAAGCCCCTGATTTTACAGCAAAAACAACCAAGGGTGTTATTAAATTTTCAGAATTTGCAAAAGGGAAATGGACGTTGCTATTTTCACATCCAGCGGATTTTACACCCGTGTGTACAACCGAAATGAGTGGTTTTGCGACTAGAAAAGCAGAATTTGACGCACTCAACACTGAATTAATGGGCTTGAGTATTGATAGTGTCCACGCACATTTAGGCTGGGTCAATAATGTACGAAACAATACAGGGGTTTATTTTGATTTTCCAATCATTGCCGACATTGACATGAAAGTATCTAAGTTGTATGGTATGCTACAACCCAATGAGAGTGAAACGGCAGCAGTCCGTGCGGTATTCTTTATAGATCCAGCCAAAAAGATTCGTCTTATCATGTACTACCCATTAAATGTAGGACGTAACATGAATGAAATCTTAAGAGCTTTAGATGCTTTACAAGTTTCTGACGAAAACGGAGTAGCGATGCCTTTAGACTGGGAAAGAGGAGATAAAGTAATCATTCCACCACCAAAGAATTTGGCAGAGATGGAGCAACGATTAAATGACGATTCTTGTGAAAGAACGGACTTTTACTTGTGTAAAAAAGACCTTTAGACACTTGAATTGAATTTGGATCGATTTGATCTAGCTCAATAATTTCATCTTTATTTTAAACAAAAAAGGGCTGTCTAAATAAGACAGCTCCTTTTTTATTTTGAATCTTAAAACTTAAAACCTAGTGTAAAGGATATGGTACTTTTTTTGGTATTCAACACCGCACCATTGGGTTTCATAAAGTCTCCTTGAAATGGGCTATATCCTTCTTTTCCAACACTATACCGATATGCCAAATCCACAAAGAAATCATCAGCACGATATCCAACTCCCGTACTGAATATTTTTTTGACCGACTTATCATCCTCTATAGCTGAGCCATAAAAACCAGCTCCTAATCTAAGCCGAAAAGCATCCATAGCATATTCTCCACCCACCCGTAGATTAACGGCTTGCTTATAGTTATTATCAATGGACTTGTTCAAATCCCTTTCTAAGTTTTTTGTTTCAGTGGTCTTTATGTCCCTGGTCAAATTAAACGAAGCCGAAGCGTAATCTACTAATTCTACATCAGCACTAACAAAACCTTTTTGCCCTATGATGGTCCCAAGACTCACAATAGCCCGCCAAGGAGTGACTACTTTGTATTCAAAAACACCTGCTTCGTCTGGTGTTTTTTCATTGGTTTTTTGTTGGTTGTTTTCTGTATATTGATACAGCATCGTATTGTTATAACTATCGTTCAGACTAATCCAAGTTGGGCTATGAATCGCAAGTCCCGTCCTAAACATTTGATTGATTCTATAGATTAGCCCTAGTTTTGCATTAAACCCTGTCCCACTGGTCGTCAGACTTTCGTCATACTGCAATTTATCAAAAGCAGGAATCGCATTGTTTTTATCCTCCTCGAAATACTGTTTTTCTTTTTTAAATTCTAAAATGGGAATACCCAGGGAACCTCCAACAGATAGCCTATCATCATAATTTCCCGCAAGGGCTATTGTCAATTCTCCCATACTGCCTTTTTCGGTGACTTCCTGTCTGTGAAAGAACTCGTCCTCCACTCCATCAAAATCCGTTTCATAATATAAGTCCGATCCTAGATCATATATCGCACCTACATCATAAGCCAATCCCGAAGCATAATTATCCAAATTATTTAAGTCCACATTGTCCGCGTCCGCAGAAAAACGCTGAGTGATAGATCCCTTCGCATTTCCTTCATAATTAAAACTACGATTATAAGAAATCTGACGATTATACCCCACCGAAAAATTCATAGTTTTCCATTTGATATTTTCT
>CAYRVZ010000166.1:0-6855 GCA_964427815.1 uncultured Saprospiraceae bacterium
CTAGAAGAACAGCAATTTTAGTTTCTATCAGCGGAACATCGTCTAACTCCTCTAAGCGATCTCGCTCTGGATTCATTAAGTTTCGGTCTCTTCTTCTCAAATATAGATTCCGTTTTAAATAGGCAATACTCAAATATAGTACCTAAAATAAAAGGCATGTTGCTTCTTTTTATATTCGCCACCAATTATACTAAATTCGTTACAAAATAGGTCGCGAAACAAACTGTTTGTAGCACCATAGGTGCAAATGGTTGTAGCTCCAGCGGAGCGACCTATTAATTGTTTTATCATTCTATCCATGAGGTTTTGCAGCCCTTTTACCGTAAAAAAAATCTGAATGTATATTTGCGAATGTGAATTTTGCCATATTTTTGCACGTTTAATACGACCTAAAGATACAACAAGCTGGCATAAAAGCAAAGAACCGATAGCGATTTCACCCTACTATTTAACCGTTTGGGACCTTATAGCCGATAAATTAATTTTTTTCCTCAATATTACAACTAAACGATTGCGTTTAAAAAAAAAAGGGCTTATGTTTGCATAACTAAACGCAACCGTTTAATTATGCCAAAAAGAATTGCCAGTAAAGAAGATTGGATAGTACTAGGGTATATGCTATTCGCCCAAAAAGGAATAGCGGGTATCGTCATAGAACAAATGGCGAAAAGACTAAAAGTAAATAAGTCAGGATTTTATTGGCACTTTAAAACCAAAGAAGCTTTTATTGAGGCAATCGTCACCTATTGGATATCTACCCATACCCATCAAATCATCACCTTAAGCAATAGCAAAGAAACAGCCAAGAAAAAATTTGATAAACTTCTACACCTTATCTTTATAAAAGATCCCTTCATTGATTTTAATTTCTATCTCAAACGCTATGCGCAGGCTCATCCTCACCTCCAAGTACTAATCGATAAAATAGATACCAAAAGATTAATTTACGTCAAAAACCTCTTAATTCAATTGGATTTTTCCCGAAAGGATGCGACACTCAAATCTCGGGTACTCTACAAATACCTCATCGGGTATCATGAATTGATTCGCTACAAAAAACAAAGTCCCAATTTTCTATATGAGGTCAAAAAAGAAATCGCACTTTTCATCAAATACTAAACAAACCTATTCATGAAAGCCGTCACCTATTTCAAAATTGCTGGAATACTAAATCTACTCACTTTCTTCTTACATATCATTGGGGGACAACTAGATCTTGTCAACCCCCTGCTAGAAACACAGCTGCCCTTGGAGCTGAAGGCACAATGGGTCGGTGCATGGCACATGGTCTCCCTTATTCTTTTAGCGACTTCGTATGTATTGCTGACAGCTGGTTTTACACACAAATATACTCGCCATATTGAATTATTATCTTTTGTCAGTTATCTTAATTTGGTCTTTTGTCTGCCCTTTTTGATAGCTGGATTTTATTATGGCTTATTGGTTCCTCAATGGATTTTATTCTTACCCATTGCTGTATTTTCTATCCTTGGGCTCAATAAAATAAAAAAACAACATGCTTAAAATTGGTGGAATACTAAATATAATAATTGGTACGGCGCATATTATTGGTTTGCTTTGGGCTAAGCAAATGTTTGAAATAACGGGTATATCCGAAGAAATGAATAGGCTTGCCCAAACCCATGTCTCCCTCCCCTACCTACTGACGGTTTTTGTATCCATCTTCTTTTTCATTTTTGGTCTATATGGGCTTTCTGGGGCTGGCCAAATCAAACCTATGCCTTTCGTAAAAAAGGGTACATTTGTTATTGCAGGTATTTATTTAATACGCGGATTGGGAGAGTTGATATTTGATATAGCCATGCAAGAAGCTAGTCCTTTGGCTGAAACTATCTACTCAATTATCGCCATTAGTATTGGATTGCTTTATCTTTTGGGCGGGACACGGCTATCTTCAAAAAGAACTGTTTGAAATAGAGTCATTAGCTCGTCACACACCTACTAATTGTTAGTGGTCCGCTATACATTTTCAATTAATTTCGGGAACGTAACAAAAGTCACGACCTCTATCCGCATAAGTAGGTAAATTTGTACTATCTTGTTGGAAACATTCAACTAAATTTCAAAACCGGTTGCTCGAAAGAGCGCCAAAAAACGTAACATTATGACAAAGAATGTAGGATCTACAGACAAAATCGTTAGGTATGTAATCGCCGCTGTATTAATCGGTCTTTACTTTAGTGGCAATTTACCAGCGCCTTGGGACATCGTTGGTCTAGTGGTTGCTGTTATTGCTCTTGGTACTGCTTTACTTAATTTCTGTCCACTTTGGGCTGTTTTAGGGATGAAGACTAATAAATAGAAAGTGCCCGATACCACAAAGTGTTTTATTGTATAGCAAGCCTCATTTTGGGGCTTGCTATTATGTCCATCAGCCTTATCAACTAAAATAGAATGTACCAAACCGCTCCATAACAAAGGTGCAAACTCACCCAAAACCCCATAAAAAACGGTGCATCAATCGTGTCTGTCCAAGCTACTCCATGCCGTTTTTTCAGTCGAATAAAAAAGATTACTTTCTCTACATAATTCGCCAAAACCGTAGCAAAAGCAACACCAATAATCCCCCAATACTGCACAAAAATCAAGCTTAGTATTACATTTATCGCAAGCTCAAAAATCGAAACTTGAAACATGAAACGGCTTTCCAATTTGGCCATCATTAAAGGGCCAGGCATTAAAACCCTAGACCCTAATATCAATAAATAGGTATTGAATATCATTGCACTATCGTAAAAATCCACTGAGAATACATGAGTAAATATCCACTGACTGGACACCATTAAAACTAAAGCTATTGGTAAGGTTATTTTTAATATTCTATTTAGGGATTTTTTAAAATCTGGCAAATGCTCAAAGAAATTCTCCGAAAGTTTGGCAATAGAAGCAAAGGATAGCCCTCCCAATAAAGCAGTCGTAATCGGTAATTCTCTCGCTCCATATCGAAATATCGCAAACACACTCGGATCTTCAAAGTGAAAATTAATAATGACACCGTCTATTATTTCTGCCATTAATCCAATGAGGATATACGCCATAAAATGACTTCCTACTGTCATTAGCTTACGCAAAATATTGGGGTCAATACAAAAAACACAAGAGTTCTTTTTCGGCGCTACCCTCCTAGAATTTTGTACAAGTACCGCTAACAACCACAACAATCGAATCATCGCTACTATTGACAAAATAGTAAATATCAATGTTAAATCAACCTGTCGGTATATTGGAATAAAAAAATACAACGGTACTAAGCCGTAAGATAAAACAGCGTAAAGTAAAAGTCCTTTAATATTTTTCCGCAAGGTATAATATTGTTCCAAGACTAATCCAGGCACATTCAATACCAAAAAAAGAACATACGCTTGATAAAATGGAATCGACTCTATTCTTAAAAAATGATTCAATATCGGCTGCTTCAAGCCCATCAAAATCAAGCCCGTAACGAGAGCAAAAGATAAATACAAAAATACACTTGTCTGAAAAAACCGCCCCCTTTCTTGCTCCTTTAGTATAGGAAACAAAGGCAAAGCGGCTTTTGCAAACGCATCCGTCCAAAAAGCTGTTGCAGCTTTCCCCAAAAAGAAAAGCAACTCAAATTGTCCAATGGTCTCCAAATCCACCCCCATCTTCGCCATGACGACCCCGACCAAAATAGCGCCCCCCAATCGGCTTAAATTCATAAACTGAAGCGCCTGGGTCAACGAAATAGACAATGTGGTTCCAGTGGTCAATATATCTGAATTAAGGATACCAACTATAAAATATTTACTTCTGGAAAAATATCTATTTCAAATTTTTCCTTGACAGATTTTTGTATTTTTTTGGCAAGACGTAGTATATCCTTTCCAGATGCCTGCCCATAATTCACTAGCACCAATGCTTGTTTGGGATAACAGCCTGCGTCTCCTTCCCGGTACCCCTTCCATCCGCTTTCTTGAATAAGCCACCCTGCTGCCAACTTAACCGACTGCTCATCAATCGGATAATTGGGGATGTTTGGAAATTGTTTTTGCAATCTACTCAAGGTCGTGTGACTTACATAAGGATTCTTAAAAAAGCTACCTGAATTACCGATTTCTTTTGGATCGGGTAGCTTGCTTTGTCGGATAGCGATGACGGCATCACTTATATTTTTTATTGTGGGATGCTTAATTTTCATTTGCGCCAGCTGAGCCTGAATCGCTCCGTAAGAAGTGTTCAATTCGTGTTTTCGGTGGGTCAATGCATACGTTACTTGGACAATGACCACCTTGCCTTTTAACGCCTGCTTAAAGATACTATTTCGATACCCAAAATCAGCGTCTTTCTTGGAAACAATCAACACGTCACCCACGTCAAAATTTCTATCCATATATTCAAAAGGCTCAATAGCAATACTTTTTGCCTCAACAAAAACATCTTTTATCTCGACGCCATACGCCCCGATATTTTGAATGGGAGAAGCCCCCACAGTTCCGGGAATTAAGGATAAATTTTCTACACCTCCGAGATTTTTGTTGACCGCCCATCTTACAAACTGGTGCCAATTTACTCCGCCTCCAATATGCACGAGCGTCTTATTGCCAATTTTCTGACTGATCCGCTTCGTCTTGATATCATTTTTTAAAACCGTCCCTTCAAAATCTTTTGTAAAGAGAATATTACTTCCCCCTCCGAGTACAAATACAGGTTTATTAGCTTTCGCAAAAATAGATCGGAATGCCCGCTGACTGTTAAAAGTAGCATAAGATTTGGCTCGAACATCAATACCAAATGTATGAAAAGGACGCAATGAAATATTTTTTTGAAACATAAGTGGGTAACGTTTTTTTTGGGGATTAGTTTTCTTAGGACAATAGGATGTTTGACATATTATTCTTGAATGAGCCTACTTACTTTGCAGCAAATGGAGTCTAGCTATGGACCTAGTTGCTAATAATGAGCAACCAAAGTACTCAACTCTTCGTTATAGAAGTTCTAGCTTTCCGATTTGTACACTTAAACGTCATAAGGACAGCCAATAAAACATCTACTTTATAAATAAACTAGTAACTATGTGTGGGATTGTTTGTGCCTTTGATTTAAAAGAAGAAGCTTCAGCCTTACGAAGCCAGGTTTTAGAAATGTCAAAATTACTTCGGCATCGGGGACCCGACTGGAGTGGTATTTATAGTGACAAAAAAGTCCTCATGGCTCATGAGCGATTAGCCATTGTAGACCCCGTGTCAGGAAAACAACCCATCCTCAGCGCGGATGGTCAATTAATTCTAGCGGTAAATGGAGAGATTTATAATCATCAAGAACTGCGTAAGCCACTAGAAGACAAATATGATTTTCAAACGAAATCGGACAGTGAGGTTATTCTAGCGCTATACCAAGAGAAGGGAGTACATTTTATAGATGAGCTTAATGGTATTTTTGGCTTTGCTCTTTATGATGTTGCAAAAGATGAATACTTTATTGGACGAGATCACATGGGTATTATTCCTTTATATATGGGGTGGGATAAAAATGGTACATTTTATATAGCCTCAGAACTAAAAGCGTTAGAAGGTCAATGCACCAAAATTGAACTTTTTCCGCCAGGTCACTACCTGAGTAGTAAAGATGGCAAGCTAGTACAATGGTACAAAAGAGATTGGAAAGAATATGAAGCCGTAAAAGAAAATGAAACGAGTATTCAAAAAATAAAAGATGCCCTCGAAGCCGCCGTACATCGCCAATTAATGTCAGATGTGCCCTATGGTGTTTTGCTTTCTGGTGGATTAGATTCTTCGGTTATTTCTGCCATCGCCAAAAAATATGCGGATAAAAGAATTGAGAGTGGGGACTCCAAAGAAGCTTGGTGGCCTAGACTACATTCCTTTTCCATTGGACTAGAAGGGTCTCCAGATTTGGCTGCTGCTCGGGTTGTAGCGGATCATATCGACACGGTACACCATGAAATTAAGTTTACGATTCAGGAAGGTTTAGATGCCATTCGGGATGTGGTCTATTACTTAGAGACGTATGACATCACCACCATTCGGGCATCTACACCGATGTATTTGATGGCGCGCGTAATCAAGTCTTTAGGGGTTAAGATGGTTCTGTCTGGAGAAGGAGCCGATGAGATTTTTGGCGGTTACTTATATTTTCATAAAGCGCCCTCTGCCAAAGATTTCCATGAGGAAACCGTGCGAAAATTAGACAAGCTGCACATGTATGATTGCCTTCGGGCCAATAAGAGTTTGGCCGCTTGGGGCATCGAAGGTCGTGTTCCCTTCTTGGACAAAGAATTTATGGATGTGGCCATGTCTATCAATCCAACAGATAAGATGATAAATGGGGAGCGGATGGAAAAATGGGTCATCCGAAAAGCTTTTGAAGATTACATACCCGCCTCCGTTGCTTGGCGACAAAAAGAACAATTTTCGGATGGCGTTGGATACAGTTGGATTGACACCTTGAAAGAACTCGTAGAAAAAGAGGTAACGGACGAGCAAATGCAAAATGCTCAATATAAATTCCCTATTCAAACGCCGACTTCAAAGGAAGAATTTTATTATCGTTCAATTTTTGCGGAGCATTTTCCAAGTACTGCCGCAGCGCTGTGTGTACCCTCAGTTCCCTCCATTGCTTGTAGCTCTCCGATTGCATTAGAATGGGATGAGTCATTCCGAAATCAAAACGATCCGAGTGGTCGAGCTATTAAAAGTATTCATCAAGATGGGTATAAATGAAGTAAGGGCTTGCGCAAAAAGACACTAAAAGCAGCTAATGGGTTTTATTCTTTTTTATTATTGTAAATCCTCTAAATCTCCTTTAAAAAGGAGACTTATGGTATAAAACCCATTTTGCTATCTCTTAGAATTG
>CAYRVZ010000167.1:0-6833 GCA_964427815.1 uncultured Saprospiraceae bacterium
GCTAAATTTAAGTCAGCCATCTCTGAGCTAAAAACATTTAGAAAGCAAGAGAAAGGAATGTTTGTAACCTTATTGAGTAATTCGGCCAATTGCAATATCTACCTAAAGCGATTTGAGGAGGCGAAGATTAATATAGTAGAAGCCTATAACTATGTTGAAGAGGGCAGTTTCAATTGGATGCAAATAAAGACGACTGAAATGACTTCTTCGTTTTATTCGGGCTCATTTACAACGATTTTTCCCATATATGAAGATGTAGTATCCCATAAAAATTTTAAAAAACTCCCATCGACTATTAGGGAGGTATGGGCGCTTAACTTTGCTTGGATTCGGTTGTTACACGAAACCAGTTATTTGGAGATTCCCATAAAGTATAGAAAAGAAAGGTTTAGTGTCAAAACTTTTTTAGTAAAAGTTAAGCATTTTTCTAAGGACAAGGAAGGGATGAATGTAAATATTTTAGTTTTAAGAGTTTTGTGGCTTTTGATAGAGAAAGACTATGATAGTTTGATTATGTTAGAGGATAATATCAAAAGATATAGAAGCCGGTACGCCATACAAAGGACTAAAACAGCTAGAAGGGCGTATTTGATATTGCGCTATTTAGAAGGAATTAGTAAAAGAGCGTATATTGATTATAAGTGTATTCAGACCTCAAAAACCATCAGAAAGGAGTTTGCCAAAAGCCCTTTTGAAATTAAGTCTACTAATTTTGAAATTGAAATACTACCTTTTGAAGTGGTTGTAGATATTGTGGAGGCAACGCTGAAAAAAAATAAAAGAAGATTGCGATAAACAACTTAGACACCTAGTCAGCAAAATATTTACCAAAAAAGCCAATGCATTTTTACTTTGCCTAGTGTGTTTATTTCTAGGGCAGGACCTGGAAATTTAAAATGATGCACTCCATAGACAAGCATTTTCCATAAAGGGCCTTTTATGGGCAGACGACTCAATTCAATGTCCGTAGAGATGAAAAATTGTCGATATCGGGGTAATGCACTGGGCGCTACGGAATAGGCTAAACCATCTTTGCCAACCCAATCATAGCCACGACCACTCATCATGTTTGCCGCGCCATAGCCAATAGACAGATTCAACCATGGTGGAATTCTAGACGCTGGCGCAAATGATTTGAGATTAAACGAGAGCCAATTTATTTGCGCATTATAATCTTTGATAAATCTTGCTGCATAGCTTTTTCCATACAACTCAATGTCTCGATCTTTCAGAGAAATACGACCATTATGACCGACACCCTTAAAGATTAAATCTGGAAAATTTTGCGGATTAGAGCTAACTTTAAGGGTGATTCGTTGCTCTTCCCAGGTTAATTCTTGAGCTAAAAATAGCCCACTCCCCAAGGCATTAAAAGTCATGTCTCCCCAAGAAAACCCCCATTTACTAGCATATCCATCCATGATTTCCGTAGTGGACTGCAATAGAACGCCGACACCCGCACTTGTCCAGGCAGCTGGCTTTCGGCTCATGCCCGTCCAGCGGGCACCTTGAAAAGCCCATCTTGAATAATTGTAAGCCGTATAGAGGTGCCCAGCTTTGTCAACTTGCTGCCACTCTCCCCAGTCATCAAAAGTATGAAATTTTGTGAGTTCCGTTTCTTTGTACCAGGCTTCCCATAGACCAATAGTAAAAGCGCTATATAAACCTACTCCAGTTCCAACGCTAATGTAAAACCTTTTTTTATTGAAAGTGTCCGAGGGTATTAAAAAAGGCTGTTTTGGATTGGGTTGAATATAATTAGTGTCTTGCCTGGAAGTGTTTTGCGCAAGTGAAAATAAAGGAAAAAGGATTATTAATATTAACAATAGCGTACGACTCATATTAGGGTGTTTTTAAAAGTAGGTCAGCGAAAGATTCTTGTTCTTTAAATCTATCTATTTTTCGATCTAAATCATCAGTCTTACAGAGCACCTTGAGTTGAGCCATGTCTTTGTTCCAGCCCGAACCATCAAAATATTCAGCCCCTTTAAAATCTCGAATTTTATAAAGCGATTTTTTATTGTAGGCTGTTCCTAAATAGACATAATTCATATTTTGTTTTTTTGCCCAGTCGATGACAGACCACATCATCCACTTTCCAATGGAATGGCTGGCCATCATTTCGACATCAAAAAAAGCAAACCAATAGTGGATCATTTTTTCCTCTAGGCAAGTCAAGATATAGCCAAAGGTCTCATCGCCTTTTTTGTATTCAAAAATATGTGTCAAGGTCGATCTACTCAAAATATAATCAAATCGTTTTTTACTCATTTCATTTCCAACAAATCTAACCGCAGCATAATCCAAGCAAGTTTTCTGAAAGGACGAACTACTTAAATCAAAATCAGCTTTTTTGATGACACTAAATGAAAGATTCAAGTCAGTCACTTTTCGATGAATACGCCGATTTTCAGAGGAATCCGAAAACGTAGCTAAGTCAATTCTAAGACTCCGAGCCATATAGTATATGGGTTCTTTAATGCGTTGTTCTCCAGTAAAAGGGAGGAATCCAAGTGCATAAATTTTTTGAAAAGAATCCCCACTTTCTTGCAGGCAATACGCTGTATAACCAAATGTGTATGTGGTGTAATCAACCCGAAATTCCGAAAAAAAAGTTTTCATATTGAGAAAAGTTTATCCGCAAAGTAAGACCGCTAAGGCATAGGTGTTTTTGCTTTGTGCTATTAATTCTTTGGCATATAAATGAATGCCGGCTTTAGGGTTTATCATTTTTGCGCAAGCTAGCACCCGTTCATCTTTCATGGCTTCTTGATAACGGTCAATTTTGGGTAAAGCGGGCAACGAGGCGAGTTCTGCAATGTCATTTCCCGTAAGGATGTTACTGTGCGTGATATCTTTGGGTAGTCCATCAAATCCAATTCCCTTTTCTAGGACAGATTGAAATATCGAAGTAATGGAGTCTCCTTTTATACGAGCGTAATTCGTTCGCCCGAGTCGTCCCATGATGTCAAGTTTATGGGGGTTAATTCGATTACCATCCAATATTTTTTCGTCGATATGCATCCGAACAACTTCACAAAAAATTAAATTTCCAGCTCCGCCTTGGTCACCCAAAGGGATAATGTTGGTGACTTTGCACTCCATGTTGATAGGAGATTCTTTTACCCGAAAAGGCCTTACTAGGTCTGAAGCAATAGGCGTGAAACCAGCTTTTTCAAATTCACTAATACCCTCACCATATTCAATACTCGTTAAAGTCATCTGTCGAACAATCTCATGTGTAACCACATTGATGACCACTTCTTGGGTGGCCTCTACATTGGCGAGTGTGTGTTTCGTTGTGTTATCTTTGACTCGGCGATTAGAAGAAAAAACGACGATTGGAGGGTTGGAACTAAAAGCGTTAAAAAAACTGTAAGGCGCAAGGTTGGGCTGCCCATCAGCATCTATCGTGCTCACAAAAGCAATCGGTCTTGGTGATACTGCGGCTAGTATGTATTGGTGAAGATCTTTGGTGGGTATTTTCTTCGGATCAATGATCATAGCTTTTTTTTGTAAAGGTAGTAAGATTTGTGGACAACACTATGAGAAAATTATTGTTAAGGAATGGTCGGACGAAGACATAAAAACAGAATTATGGGATTTGCTATGCACTTAACTTTGCAGGATAAATTTAGATTATGAAAATTGGAATAGTGTGTTATCCCACCTATGGGGGGAGTGGTGTTTTAGCAACAGAATTGGGCATTGCGATGGCGAATAAGGGGCACGAAGTGCATTTTATTACGTATCGGTCTCCTGTCAGGTTGGTTGCTTATCATGAACGTATTTTTTTTCATGAAGTAGAAGGAGAGAATTACCCATTGTTTGAGTACCCGCCTTATGATACGGCTCTTGCGAGCAAAATGGTGGATGTCGCAAAGTTCAGAGAGTTGGACCTATTTCATGTTCATTATGCAATTCCGCATGCTGCTGTTGCATTATTAGCACGAAGCATCTTGAATGCCAATGGCTTGCATATTCCTTTTGTGACCACACTCCATGGTACGGATATCACTTTAGTAGGAACCAATAAGTCATTTTTACCAGTTGTCGAATATACAATTAACGAGTCAGATGGCGTGACAGCAGTTTCAGAAAGCCTAAAAAGTGATACGCTTTCTTTTTTTAATATTAAGCGGGATATAAAAGTCATTCATAATTTTATTGACTTTGCCCGATTTCGTAAGACCGATAAAGATCATTTTAAAAAAGCCATCGCCCCCAATGGAGAAAAATTATTAATACACATCAGTAACTTTCGTAAACTAAAACGAGTGGAGGATGTGGTTAAGATATTTCAAAACATCACCAAAGAGGTGCCTTCCAAATTATTATTAATTGGAGATGGTCCTGATAGGCAAAGAGTAGAAGAATATTGCCGAGAGGTATGTGTTTGTACAGATGTACGTTTTTTGGGTCGGCAAGATGCGGTTGAAGAGTTACTGGCTGTAGCAGATTTATTTTTAATGCCGTCCGCATCTGAGAGTTTTGGGTTGGCTGCTTTGGAGGCAATGGCTTGTGAAGTGCCTGTGATTTCTTCTAATGTAGGAGGGATTCCAGAAGTTAATATCCATGGACAAACAGGCTTTCTAAGTGATGTTGGCGATGTAGAAGACATGAGTAAAAATGCTTTACTTTTATTAAAAGACGATAACCTTTTAAAGCAATTTAAGCAAAATACACTGGAGCAAGCTAAACGTTTTTCTCTAGAAAAGATCTTACCAGAGTATGAGGCGTACTATGAAGAAATCCTATGCGAAAGTAAAAATAATGCTACATGAATTTAGTTAAGAAGCAGGGTATTCTACAAAGTTTCGAGGGGTTTCGTACAGGCGAATTGACAAGTCAAGTTCTGCTGTTAGATGCTTGCGCAAAATACTCCAGATAGTAAAACAAATATGCTCCGCAGTAGGTATCATACCGGCCATTTCAGGTACATCTTCATTTAAGTTTTTGTGATCAAATCGGTCTTCAATTTGGGTTTTGATTATTTCTTTTAAATCTTTTAAGTCGATTACATAACCCGTTTCTGGATTTACTTCGCCTGTTACTTTAACGATTAGATCATAGTTATGTCCATGAAAATTACTATTGGCGCAAGGACCAAATACAGCCGTGTTCTTCTCGTCAGACCAATTGGGATTGAAGATGCGATGAGCGGCATTAAAATGGGCTTTTCTGAATATGGATACACGCATGAGGTTTAATTTTGCAAACTATAATCGGGTTATTTTGACAAGATAACATTTTCGAATTGAAACTGTGCTAACTCCGTAGAGGGAACTGAGGTGGCTGACACTCACCTTTCCTTCCTTCTCAAGTATTTGTAGGATTCCCGCCCGACGCTTTAATGTATTATTGTCAATTTTCATAAAACAAAGATAGGTAAAACTTTTTTGGATTGGCTGTTAAGCGAAATCTGTGGCTAATATGTTGACTATTGGTACTTTTTGCTTGGTTTTTGGGAAAATGAAGCATTTGTAGAATGAATGATGTTTGTTTTTTATTAAAAAAAATTTGGAATGTTTACAAAAGCTTTGTAAGCTTGTCCTATTGAATAAAAAAGAAAGGTTTTGAAAGCGGTAAGTAAGAACAAAACAAGAGTTGGACTGCACACATTATGCGAAATAAAACAACAACCAGACTTGAGAATCGTTAAAAGTCAGTACTATGCGGACACTCGTAGCTTAATACTCAAAATACAAGCACGGGATATTCAAGGAGAAACTGGGACGATTGAACTAAACTTCTAGCCTATTTATTTTTCCTTTTTTCCCGAAAGGTCAAAATAGCAGTAGGGGTGATTAATTCTAGTTTAGCCTTGGTGACTCGAAACGATTCGGTTGTTTCTAGATATTTGAAATACTGGTTTTCAAATGGACTTTTATCTTCGCAGTACATCTCGGTAGCGCCCATATCGCTGATTTTTAAGTCATTCTTATGTGCAGTATAGTTAGCAAAAAACCGATTACAGCCTCCATTTCCATTCACCTTTTTAGCGTCAAATTTAATAGTAATATTAGACGGGAAAGGAATCTTTTTTTCTCCTTCTTCGATGCGAATCAATAACCAATTCCCTACAAGCTCTTTTGGTGTACCAACTGAGGGTGGTTTACTAGTAAAAACAAGCTGACTAGTGGGCCCAGTTAAGGTTAATTTGTCGGCAAGTTGGTAGCCCGTTGTAGCCTGGAGTGCTTTGAAATACATTGCTTCAAATTTACTCGCATTACCACAATACTTTTTTGTTGCCCCGATATTGGAAATGACCAGTCGTCTATTTTGCAATGTATAGCTACTGCGATAGCTATTACAACCCCCTTTTCCGGTAATGGTATTTTTCTTTATGTCAAGCGTGGCGTCCAGTGAAGGTATCTCTTTTCCCGCAAGGGTCATGGACTCCAAAAACCAATGAGAATCCAATAAGGCTGACTGTTGATTCATTGTAACATTCTCTGTAGCTTCTAGTTGTTTTTTATTTTTACAAGTAGCGCTAGTTAAAACCATAAAAAGTATCAAGAGGGAAAGCGAAATTTTCATAAAGCGATTTTTTTTTACTCAAAGATACGCATTTAACGTGAAATAGGGCGTTTCATTCAGGCTTCGCCTGTTCAAAATGCCTTCGGCGTTCATTGGGCTACGCCTGTTCAAATGCCTTCGGCGTTCATTTAGGCTTCGCCTGTTCAAATGCCTTCGGCGTTTATTTAGGCTTCGCCTGTTCAAATGCCTTCGGCGTTCATTTAGGCTTCGCCTGTTCAAAATGCCTTCGGCGTTCATTCAGGCTTCGCCTGTTCAAAATGCCTTCGGCGTTCATTGGGCTACGCCTGTTCAAA